>CAZUKT010000333.1:0-238 GCA_964620975.1 uncultured Rubrivivax sp.
CATGGGGGGCGGCAAGGCACTGGTGAATGCCTACTACCGCAGCGCGCAGGCGCTGGGGGTGCAGGTGCGCTACGGCGCACGCGTGCAGCGGCTGGAACTGCAGGACGGCCGCTTCGTGGCCGCGCATGTGCAGGCGAAAGCGGCCGCAGACGGCGCCAGCGAACGCATCAGCGCCAGGGTCTGCGTGGTGGCCAATGGGGGCTTCGAGTACAACCGCGAATGGCTGCGTGAAGCCTGG
>CAZUKT010000333.1:248-4717 GCA_964620975.1 uncultured Rubrivivax sp.
CGGCGGCAAGACCAACGAAGCCTTGGCGCGGCGGGTGATCCGCGAATCCCACCATTGCCGCGACTGGATGCGCCGCCACGGCGTGCACTTTCAGCCGTCGCTGTCGGGCACGCTGCACCTGAGCCGCACGAACGCGTTTTTCATGGGCGGCGGCAAGGCACTGGTCAACGCCTACTACCGCAGCGCGCAGGCGCTGGGCGTGCAGGTGCGCTACGGCGCGCGGGTGGACAGGCTGGAAGTGAACGGCGGCCGCTTCGTGGCTGCCCATGTGCAGACGGATGCAGGCGCCGATGGCCGCAGTGAGCGCATCACCGCCCAGGTGTGTGTGGTGGCCAGCGGCGGCTTCGAGTCCAACCGCGAATGGCTGCGTGAAGCCTGGGGCATGAACGCCCGCGGTGAATGGCCGGCCGACCAGTTTGCGATCCGCGGCACCCGCTTCAACCAGGGTGTGCTGCTGAAGGACCTGCTGGCCCAGGGCGCGGACTCGATTGGCGACGCCACGCAGGCGCACATGGTGGCCATTGACGCCCGTGCGCCGTTGTATGACGGCGGCATCGTCACCCGTGTGGACTGTGTCAGCTTGGGGCTGGTGGTCAACCGCGACGGCCAGCGTTTCTACGACGAAGGTGAAGACTTCTGGCCCAAGCGCTACGCCATCTGGGGCCGCCTGGTGGCATTGCAGCCAGGCCAGGTGGGCCACAGCATCATCGACGCCAAGGCCGTGGGGCGCTTCATGCCGCCGGTGTTCAAGGGCGCGCAGTCACACACGCTGGCCGGCCTGGCGCAGCAACTGGGCCTGCCCGAGGCGGCGTTGCTGAAGACGGTGGCCGACTACAACGCCGCCTGCCGCGAGGGCACGTTTGACCATGCGGTGCTGGACGACTGCGTCACCGAAGGACTGACACCGCCCAAGACCCACTGGGCGCGGCCCATCGATACACCGCCTTTTTACGGCTACACGCTCAAGCCCGGCGTGACCTTCACCTACCTGGGTTTGAAGGTGGACGCGTCGGCCGCCGTGCACTTTGGCGGCCAGCCCAGCGCCAACCTGTTTGCCGCCGGTGAGGTGATGGCCGGCAACGTGCTCGGCCAGGGTTACACCGCCGGTGTGGGCATGACCATCGGCACGGTGTTCGGCCGCATCGCGGGGGCGTCGGCGGCTGCGGCGGTGCATCAAGGAGAGGCTCGTGCAGCAGCTTGACGCCCTGGTGCGCGACGCCCAGGCCCTGGCCCAAGGCGGGGCCGCACCACTGACGGCGGGCGAAGAAGAACTCGCCCGCCAACTGCAGATCTGCAACGCCTGCCGCTACTGCGAGGGCTTTTGCGCGGTCTTTCCCGCCATGACACGGCGGCTGGAATTCCCCAAGGCCGACCTGCACTACCTGGCCAACCTGTGCCACCACTGCGGCGCGTGCCTGCACGCCTGCCAGTACGCGCCGCCGCATGAATTTGCCGTGGCCTTGCCGCAGGCACTGGCCGAGGTGCGCGCACGCACCTATGCCGACTACGCCTGGCCGCAGCCCCTGGGGCGCCTGTATGAACGCAACGGGCTCACGCTGGCGCTGGCACTGGCTGTGGGCCTGGCGCTCTTTCTGGCACTGGCTGCAGCGGGGCAGGGCAGTCTGTGGGGCGCACCGGCCGGCAGCTTCTACGTCATCTTTCCGCATGGTTTGATGGTCAGCCTTTTTCTGCCGGTGTTTGCCTTTTCGGTGCTGTCGCTGGGCATAGCCGTGGCGCGTTTCTGGCGCCTGGCGCCGCCGGGCAAGGCCGGCCGTGGTGCAGTGAACAACGCGGTGCACGAGGCCGCCCACAACGCGCTCACGCTCAAGTACCTGGACGGTGGCCACGGCCAGGGCTGCAACGAAGCCGACGACCGCTGGACGCTGGAACGCCGTGCCTGCCACCACGCCACCTTCTACGGTTTCATGCTTTGTTTTGCCGCCACCAGCGTGGCCACGGTCTACCACTACGCGCTGGGCTGGCCTGCACCTTATGGCTGGCTGAGCCTGCCCAAGCTGCTGGGCATGGTGGGCGGCGTGCTGCTGGTGCTGGGGGGCGCCGGTTTGATGCGCCTGCGGCTGGTGCGCCACCCGCAGCACGCGGTGGCGGCGCAGCGGCCCATGGACCTGGGTTTCATTGCACTGCTGCTGCTGACCGGCGCCAGCGGCCTGGCCCTGGCGCTGGCGCACGGCAGTGCTGCGCTGCCGCTGCTGCTGTGCCTGCACCTGGGCGCCGTGATGGCGTTTTTTGCCACCATGCCCTTCGGCAAGTTTGCGCACGGGGTGTACCGTTGTGCGGCGCTGCTCAAGTGGTCCATAGAACGCCGGTTGCCAACGCGCCTGCGGCTGGGCTCGGAATAGCCCGCAGCGCCCTTCAACACAGCGCCCTTCCACACCGCGTCATCACCCCACCATGCAACGCCGCACCCTGCTGTCCACCGCCCTGGCCTTGAGCCTGCCCGCCGCCACGATGGACGCTGCCTGGGCGCAGCAGGGCAAGCCCATCCGGCTCATCGTGCCCTTCACTCCCGGCGGCAGCACCGACATCCTGGCCCGCGCCATTGCGCCCAAGCTGGCGCTGGCCCTGGGGCAGACGGTGTTGATCGAAAACCGCCCCGGCGCCGGTGGTTCGTTGGGCGCCACCGAGGCGGCCAAGGCCGACCCCGATGGCCAGACGCTGCTGATGGGCCACATCGGCACGCTGGCCGTCAACCCGGCCATCTACGCCAGGCTGGCCTATGACCCGCTGAAGAGCTTTGTGCCGGTGGCCTGGGTGGCGCGGGTGCCCAACGTGCTGGTGGTGCCGGCCAATTCACCGGCCAAGAGCTTCAAGCAGTTCATTGAACTGGCGCGCGCCAGGCCCGGGCAGCTGAGCTTTTCCAGCGGCGGCAACGGCAGCGCGGCCCACATCACGTTTGAATTCCTGAAGCTGCGCTGCAAGATCTTCATGCTGCACATCCCCTACCGCGGCACGGCGCCTTCGGTCACCGACCTGATCGGCGGCCAGGTGGACGCCACCTTCACCGGTGCGCCGGCCGTGTTGCCACATGTGCGCAGCGGCCGCCTGCGTGCGCTGGCGGTGAGCAGCGCGCAGCGCATCCCCACGCTGCCTGAAGTGCCCACCGTGGCCGAAAGTGGTTATGCCGGCTTCGAGGCCGACCAGTGGTACGGCGTGGTGGCGCCCGCCGGCACACCGGCGGCGTCGGTGGCGCGCCTGAACGCCGAAATCAACAAGTCCCTGGCGCTTGCCGACGTGGCGCAGCAACTGGCCGTGGAAGGTGCCGTGCCCACGCCCACCACGCCGCAAGCCTTTGGTGCGCTCATCGCCCGTGAACTGCCGCGCTGGGCCGAGGTGGTGAAGGCGGGCAACGTCAAGCCCGATTGAGGCCTGGCGCGGCCGCGCGCGCGTTCCGACATAGCATTTGCGCATGAACACCCGCCTGCCCACACGCCGCGCTGCGCTGCTGAGCCTGGGCGCTGCGGCGCTGTCCCCTGCAGGGCGCGCTGCCGACAAGCCCGCCATCACCCTTATCGTGCCCTTCGGCCCCGGTGGCATCGCCGATCTCACGGCGCGTGCCGTGGCCGAACACATGGGCAAGAGCCTGGGCCAGGCCGTGGTGGTGGACAACCGGCCCAGCGCCGGCAGCATCGTGGCCAGCCAGCACGTGGCCAACGCCAGGCCCGACGGCCAGACGCTGCTGCTCATGAGCAATGGCAACGCGGTGAGCGTGGGCCTGTTCAAGAAGTTGCCCTACGACACGCTGAAGGCCTTTGCCCCCATCACCACGCTGGGCTTCTTCGACATCGGTGTCTTCGTGGCCAGCAACTCGCGTTTTGCCACGTTGCAAAGCGTGTTGGCTTTTGCCAAGGCCAACCCGGGCAAGCTCAACGTGGGCACCATCGCGCCGGGCAGCACGCAGCACCTGGCCGCCAAGCTGTTTGAAACCGTGTCCGGCGTGGACGTGCTGGCGGTGCCGTACAAGGGCTCGCCGGCCGTGATGACGGCACTGTGGTCGGGTGAGATCGACATCGCCTTCGAGATCATCGGCCCCATGCTGCCGCAGGTGAGTGCGGGTGTGATGAAGGCGCTGGCCGTGTCGTCCGACAAACGCAACCCCGCGCTGCCCGACGTGCCCACGGTGATGCAAGCAGGGGTGGCCGGCTACAACGTCGCCAGTTGGAACGCCCTGGCTGCGCCTGCGGGCACGCCGCCCGACGTGGTGGCCCGCCTGGGCCGCGCCGCACGCGAGGCCGTGGCTTCACCCGAGGTGCAGGCGCGCCTGGGCAGGCTGGGCATGCGGCTGCAGGGCAGCACGCCGGCCGAGTTGCAGGCCCTGCTGACGAGTGAGATCAAGCGCTGGGGCGACGTGATCCGGGCGGCCAGGATCGAGCCGGAGTGACGCCGCCTGGGCTGCGGCTGGGTGGCGGCCGGGATGCGGGCCGTTGCGCGGTGCGGCCTGTAAACCGCGA
>CAZUKT010000333.1:4727-5626 GCA_964620975.1 uncultured Rubrivivax sp.
CGACGTGATCCGGGCGGCCGGTATCGAGCCCGAGTGACGGCGCTTGGGCGGCGGCCGACGTGCCGGCCGATGCGCGGCACAGCCCGTCAACCGGGGCAGGGGAGAATCGGTCAATGAAAGCGCCCCCCCGACTGCAAGTCCTCATCGATGACGGCCTCATCGACAGCGTTTCGCGCCAGCTCATGAGCGGCAAGGAAGCGCAGGTCTACGTGGTGCAGTGTGGCGACGACACCCGCTGTGCCAAGGTCTACAAAGAGGCCACCAACCGCAGCTTCCGGCAGGCCGTGGACTACACCGAAAACCGCAAGGTCAAGAACAGCCGCCAGGCCCGTGCCATGGCCAAGGGCACCCGGTTTGGCCGCCAGGCGCAAGAGGCGGCCTGGCAAAGCGCCGAGGTCGATGCGCTGTACCGCCTGGCCGGTGCCGGTGTGCGGGTGCCCAAGCCCTACAACTTTCACGAAGGTGTGTTGTTGATGGAACTGGTGGTGGACGCGCAGGGCGACGCCGCGCCGCGCCTGAACGACGTGGCCTTTGAGCCCGAGGACGCGCTGGCCCACCACACGAGCCTGATCACCGAAGTCGTGCGCATGTTGTGCGCGGGGGTGGTGCACGGTGACTTGTCGGAATTCAACATCCTGCTGGGTGTGACGGATGGTGTGCCCAGCCCGGTCATCATCGACCTGCCGCAGGCCGTGGACGCCGCCGGCAACAACCACGCCCAGCGCATGCTGCTGCGTGACGTGGGCAACCTGCGCGACTTCTTCGGCCGCTTCTGCCCGGCCCTGCTGGCCACGCAATACGGCCCCGAGATCTGGGCGCTGTTCGAGAAGGGCCTGCTGCGCGTGGACAGCCCGCTCGACGGCCGCTACGCCGCCAAGACCGGCCCGGTGGACTTGGGG
>CAZUKT010000334.1:0-226 GCA_964620975.1 uncultured Rubrivivax sp.
AGCCTGACGCCGCGTGAAGCCAAGGTGCTGCGCATGCGCTTCGGCATCGAGATGTCCACCGACCACACACTCGAAGAAGTGGGCAAGCAGTTTGACGTCACGCGTGAGCGCATCCGCCAGATTGAAGCCAAGGCCATCCGCAAGCTCAAGCACCCCAGCCGCTCGGACAGGCTCAGGACCTATCTGGACAATCTTTGATTGGCCTAATGGGTGCAGCCGAAGGCGG
>CAZUKT010000334.1:236-5553 GCA_964620975.1 uncultured Rubrivivax sp.
TACACTTTCGGCCGCAATGACGCGCATCTCTGACCGCACCGTACTCTTTGCCGACCTGCGCGGCAGCACGGCCCTCTTTGAGACTTTGGGCAACGCCGAGGCCACCTCCGTGGTCACCCATTGCATCACCGCCATGAGTGGCCCCGTGGCCAACCACCAGGGTTACGTGGTCAAGACGCTGGGCGACGGCTTGATGGCCGTGTTTGAAGAGCCCCGAACCGCCGTGCAAGCCGCCATGCAGATGCACGACGTGCTGGAGACCATGGTCCTGCGCGGCAGCGAACGCGGCGCCTCCTCAGGCCTGCGCGCCTTGCGTGTGCAGGTGGCCGTGGCACGCGGCGAAGTGGTTGAAATGGCGGGCGACTGTTTTGGTGATGCCGTCAACGTGGCAGCACGACTGCTGGACCACGCTGGCGACAACGAAACCCTGGTTACCGTGGAAGTGCTGCAAGGCCTGCCACTGGACGCCCGATCACGCTTTCGCAGCCTTGACCGCCTGGTGCTGCGCGGCCGCGTGGAGCCTGTGCACGTGCACGTGATGGGTGGCCGGCGCGGCGCGGGCGACCAGGCCGTGACGCAGTTTGGCGACGTATCGCTGGTGACTGAACCCGACGGCTTGCGGCTCATGTGGGGCGGCCTGCATCGGGTGTTTGCCAGCCAGCAGATGCCCGTGGTGCTGGGCCGCAGCCCGCAGGCCACATTCTGTGTGGACGACTCGCGTGTTTCGCGCTCGCACGGCCGCGTCGACTGGCACAGCGGCAGTTTCCAGCTGACAGACCTCAGCTACAACGGCACTTACGTGCGCTTCAACGACGGCGAAATCGTCAGCCTGCGGCGTGGCAGTTGCACGCTGCATGGCAGTGGCACCATCGGCCTGGGCGGTACGCCCAATGACCCAGGCTCGGCCTGCGTCAGTTTTGACGTGCTGCGGTTTGCCGACACGCAGCCTCAAGTGCCGCTTGAACTGCGCTGACACAAGCTGCGACCCCCCATGCGTGTGCTCTACGTCGACGACGACCGTGTCAACAGTCTGCTGTTTGAGGAAGTTTGCCGCCACGCCCCAGCCGTGGAAGTGCAGACCGCAGGCACCGGCGCCGAAGCACTGGCGCTGGTGGCCGACTGGACACCCGAACTCCTGGTGATTGACCTGAACCTGCCCGACACCAATGGCCTGGCGCTGCTGCCAGCCCTGCGCCACGTGCTGGCGTTGCCGCACCTGCCCGCGTATCTGTGCACGGCCGACGAAACCGAGCAAGTTGCCACGCAGGCCGCGCAGGTTGGCTACACCGGGCGGTGGGTCAAGCCCGTGGCCCTGAACGTGGTGCTGGCCGGACTGGCCCAACATGGCAGTGCCAACAACAGGGCTGCGCCATGACCTTCAGAGTAGAGGCCCGCTTCATCCACGGCCAGCCCGCACGCACAGCGGTGCTGCTGGTGAACCTGGGCACACCCGACGAGCCCACGGCGCCGGCACTGCGCCGCTACCTCGCCGAATTCCTGAGCGACCACCGCGTGGTGGAAATCCCGCGCCTGGTGTGGTTGCCCATATTGCACGGCATCATCCTTCGCACACGGCCCGCAAAGTCAGCCGCCAAGTACGCCAGCGTGTGGATGCCCGGCGGCTCACCGCTGGCGGTGTGGACGCAGCGCCAGACCGAAGCCATCAAGCCCATGCTTGCGGCCGCCGGGCACGACCTGCTGGTGGCCTGCGCCATGCGCTACGGCAACCCATCCATCCCCGACGTGATGAATCAGTTGCGCGCGCAGGGCGCCACGCGCATCCTGGTGGTGCCGCTTTACCCGCACTACGCTGCGGCCACCACGGCCAGCGTGGCCGACAAGGTCATGCGGTGGGCGCTGGAATCTCGCCGCATGCCTGAGTTGCGTTTTGTGGGTGAATACCACGACGATCCTGGCTACATCGCCGCGCTGGCCGGCAAGCTGCAGGCCCACTGGCAAGTGCATGGCCGCAGTGAAAAGCTGGTGCTCAGTTTTCATGGTGTGCCCGAACGCAGCCTGCTGCTGGGTGACCCCTACCACTGCCAGTGCCACAAGACGGCGCGGCTGCTTGCCGAGCACCTGGGCCTGGACAAGTCGCAAATGATGGTCACTTTCCAGAGCCGCTTCGGCAAGGCCAAGTGGCTGGAGCCCTACACCGAGCCCACACTGCGCCAGTTGGCGGCGCAGGGCGTGAAGAGTGTCGATGTGATGTGCCCCGGCTTCGTGGCCGACTGCCTGGAAACGCTGGAAGAAATTGCGCAGGAAGCGCGTGACGCGTTCCTTGAAGCCGGGGGCTCCGGTTTCAGCTATGTGCCCTGCCTGAATGACGACCCGGCCTGGATTGCGGCGCTGTCGGCCCTGGTGCAACGCCACCTGCAAGGCTGGCCCACGCGGCCGCAGTTGACGGCCCAGGAACTGGCCGAGCAACGCCAGCGCGCGCTGGACATGGGCGCCGTGGCCTGATGGCCTGAAGGCCTGAGAAGGGCACGGGCCCACGGGGCGCCGCCTGACCGCGCCGCGTGGGCACGCACGGCGCTTGCGCCAGGCGGCCGGCGGGCGTCAGCCCGCGCCGCCTCGGCGCAGCCGGCTGATCAAAGGCAGCAGGCGCGGCAGCACCATCGCCAGCACCACCACACCCAGCAAGGTGGCCGACATGGGCCGCTCGATGAACACACCCCAGTGACCTTCGCCAATGCTCAAGGCGTTGCGCATCTGCGCCTCGGCCAAGGGGCCCAGGATCATGCCCACGATGACCGGCGCGGTAGGGAAGTCAAAGCGCCGCATGACCACGCCCAGCAGGCCAATGGCCAGCATCAAATACAAGTCAAATGCGCTCTGCCGCATGCCGTAGACGCCAATGGTGGCAAAGATCAGGATGCCCGCGTAGAGCTGCGGGCGCGGGATCTTGAGCAGCTTGACCCACATGCCCACCAGCGGCAGGTTCAGCACCAGCAGCATCACGTTGCCGATGTACAGGCTGGCGATCAACGCCCATACCAGCGTGGAACTGGTCTGGAAGAGCTGCGGCCCGGCGTTGATGCCATAACCCTGCAGCGCGCTCAGCAAAATGGCCGCCGTCACCGACGTGGGAATGCCCAGCGTCAGCAGCGGCACCAGCGTGGCCGTGACGGCGGCGTTGTTGGCGGCCTCGGGGCCGGCCACGCCTTCAATGGCGCCCGTGGTACCGAACTCTTCAGGGTGCTTGGACAGCTTGCGCTCGACGCCGTAGCTCAGGAAGGTGGGGATCTCGCTGCCCCCGGCCGGGATGGTGCCAAACGGGAAACCCAGGAAGGTGCCACGCAGCCAGGCCGGCCACGAGCGCTTCCATTCCTGCCGCGTCATGTGCACGCTGCCCATGCGGTTGAGTTGCTGCTGGCTGCGGCCTTCGTACAAAGCGGTGTAAAGACATTCGCCCACGGCAAACAGGCCTACAGCAATCAGCACCACTTCCAGGCCGTCCATGAACTCGGGCACACCGCCGGTGTAGCGCACCTGCGCGGTGATCTGGTCCATGCCCACCAGGCCGGCGGCCAGGCCCACAAACAGCGCTGTCAAACCCCGCAGCGCGCTCTTGCCGAGCACGGCGCTCACGGTGGTAAACGCCAACAGCATGAGCATGAAGTACTCGGGTGGCCCCAGCTTCACGGCGTGTTCGGCCACCAGCGGCGCAAACAGCGTCACCAGCACGGTGGCAATGGTGCCAGCCACAAAGCTGCCAATGGCTGAGGTGGCCAGCGCCGCCCCGGCGCGGCCGTTCTTGGCCATCTTGAAGCCTTCAAGCGCGGTGACCATGGTGCCTGTCTCACCCGGTGTGTTGAGCAGGATGGACGTGGTGCTGCCGCCGTACATGGCGCCGTAGTAGATGCCGGCAAAGAAGATCATGCTGGCGGTGGGCTCCACCTGCGCCGTGATCGGCAGCAGCATGGCCACCGTCACCGCCGGGCCCAGCCCGGGCAGCACGCCAATGGCGGTGCCGATGGCGCAGCCCACAAAGGCCCACAGCAGGTTGATCGGTGTGCCCGCCGTGGCGAAGCCGTTGAGAAGGTTTTGCCAGATGTCCATGCTGCCGCCTTTGCGCCTTAGAGCCAGCCGGTGCCGGTGAGGCCCGGCAGGTTGATGCCCAGCACCTTGGTAAAGAGCCAGAACGCCGGTGCCGCGATCAGGAAACCGGTCACGAAGTCCAGCACCAGCCCGCGCAAGCCACCGTGTGGCTTGCCTTCCGACCCTCGCAAGCCACGCACCGCCAACATGAAGCACAGCGTGCAGCTGAGGATGAAACCGACCGTGGTCAGCAGCGTGGCATTGACGGCCACGCCGGCAGCCACCCAGGCCAGCGCCACCCAGTCGCCGCGTGCGGCGCCCGACGGCTCGTCCATCTGGTGCCACCCGCCCGTGCGGGCTTCCCAGATCAGGCCGCCACCACAAAAGGCCAACACGGCAGCCACCACCCAGGGCAGGAAGTTGGGGCCCACGCCGGCATAACCGGCCGTCGACGATATGCCCGACGCACCCCAGGCCATGGCGCCGGCCAGGAGCAGCGCGCAAGCGCCAATGAGAGTCTGGTGCCGCTGCGCGGCTTGTGGGTCTGACATGGTCTTGCCCCCGGGGTGCGCCAAGAAAAACGGGGGCACGAGGCCCCCGCAGGATGCGTCAGGTGGCGCGGTGCGCGCCCGCCATGACGTCAGACCATGCCGGCCTTGACCATGGTGGCGCGCAGGCCGGCAAATTCACGGTCTACAAAGTCCTCGAATTCCTTGCCTGTGAGCAGCGCCGGGGTCCAGGCGTTCTTGGCCATGGCTTCAGCCCATGACTTGCTCTTGGTGGCCTTGACGACCATGTCCACCAAGGCCTTGCGCTGCTCGGGCGTGATGCCCGGGGCGGCATACACACCGCGCCAGTTGCCGATCTCGACGTTGTAGCCCTGCTCCTTCATGGTCGGGATGTCGATGCCCTTCAGGCGTGCGCCCGACGTCACGGCAATGGCGCGCATCTTGCCGGCTTCAATGTATTGCTGGAACTCGCTGTAGCCGCTGCCGCCCACGGTGACGTTGTTGCCCAGGATGGCCGCCACGGCCTCGCCGCCGCCGCGGAAGGGCACGTAGTTGATCTTGGCTGCGTCCACGCCCACTTCACGCGCCAGCATGGCCGCAGCAATGTGCTCCGTGGACCCACGCGAGCCACCACCCCACTTGACACTTCCGGGGTCCTTTTGCATCTGCTCGACCACATCCTTCATGGACTTGAGCGGGCTGGCCGCCGGCACCACAAACACGTTGTATTCGCTGGTCAGGCGGGCAATCGGGGTTGCTGCGGTGAT
>CAZUKT010000335.1:0-5546 GCA_964620975.1 uncultured Rubrivivax sp.
GTGGTGTGGCGCGCAAGGCGCAGCCCGCGCATCCTGAAACGACTGTCGGGCCTGCTGGAAGAAACCAGCAACCCTGGCAACCTGTTTACGTGGCGTGGCCTGCGCCGGCTCATGTTCGAATGACGCACCTTTTGCTTGAAAGCCTCTGATGATCCTCACGCGCCAAACTGTCTCCAAACACTTCGTGGTCGGCATTGCCTTGCTGGGGCTGATGTCCGCTTGCGGCGGCGGCGGCGGTGACAGCGGCGGGGCCGCACCCACCGACCCGGTGTGCGTGGCCGTGACACCACCTGCGCCACCGGCCGCGGGCGCCGCCCTGCCGCAGGTGACGTTCAACTTCAAGAATGGCCTGGGCGTCAGCGGCGACGTCGTCATCACGCTGGAATCGGCGCGTGCGCCCGCCACCGTGGCCAATTTCCTGGCGTATGTGAACGCGGGTTTCTACAACTGCACGGTCATCCACCGCCATGCACCCGGCTTTGTGCTGCAGGGCGGCGGCTATGCCACCGCGCTGGTGCCAGGGGCCGCCTTCCCCACCCCAAAGGCCACGCGCGCGCCCATTGCACTGGAAGACAAGTCCGGCCTGTCCAACTTGCGGCTCACGGTAGCCATGGCACGCACGGGCGTGCCCGACTCCGCCACTTCGGAGTTCTTCATAAATCTGGTGGACAACACGGCCCTCGACGGGACCGGCCTGACACGTGGCTATGCGGTGTTTGGCACCATCACCAGCGGCGCCGACGTGATCACGGCCATGCGCTCGGCGCCCTGCAGCACCTGGGCCGGGTTCACAGGCCCGGGCGAATGCCTGCCCTCCCCCAATGTCACCATCATGAGTGCGGCACAGACCCGCTGATCTAAGCGCCTGCCCATGTGCCAACTGCTGGGCATGAACGCCAACACGCCCACCGACGTGATGTTCAGCTTTGCCGGGCTGGCCACGCGGGCGCATGAGCACAAAGACGGCTTTGGCATCGCGTTTTTTGAGGACCGGGGCCTGCGCCATTTCATAGACCACCACAGCGCCCGCGCCAGCCCGGTGGCCGAACTGGTAAAGCATTACCCCATCAAGAGCGGCAACGTCATCGCCCACATCCGCAAGGCCACACAAGGCCGGGTGGCGCTGGAAAACACCCACCCCTTTGTGCGCGAACTGTGGGGCCGTTACTGGGTGTTTGCGCACAACGGTGACCTCAAAGGCTTTGCGCCGCGCCTGCACGGTGCGTTTCGCCCGGTGGGCAATACCGACAGCGAGCTGGCCTTTTGTTGGCTCATGCAGGAACTGGCCAAGGCCCACGCCAGCGTGCCCAGCGTGCAGGAGCTCAGCTGCACCTTGCGTGAACTGCTTCCCCAGCCCGCCGCGCACGGCACCTTCAACCTGCTGCTGAGCAACGGGCAAGCGCTGTGGGCCCATGCATCCACGCACCTCCACTGGCTGGTGCGCCAGCACCCCTTTGGCGCGGCCACACTGGCCGACGACGACCTGAGCGTGGACTTCGGTGCGCTCACCTCGCCGCAAGACCGCGTGGCCGTGGTGGCCACCTAGCCCGTGACTGCAGATGAGCCCTGGCAGGCCATGCAGCGCGGTGAGCTGCGGGTGTTTGTAGACGGCGCGCCGCTGGCTTGCGCTTGAAGACGCGGCCGGCTTGCCGCCGCTGCGCCCGCGTCCGTGCGCCATCTGCTGGCAGATGTCAGATGGGCTGGCCCCATTCATTGCGTCTATCCCGCCATTCAGCCCATGCCCGCCACCGCTGAGCGCCCCACCACACAGTGCCCGGGACGCACTGCCTAGACTGCCGCCATGGCACTGAAACCGCTCGCTCAAGGCAACCGATTCCAACGCTGGTACGCCGGCTGGGCGGCGCCGTATTACGCCCGCATGCCCGAGCACCTGCGTGCTGACGCCGAGCGCATTGACCAGTGGCTCTACGGCCCCGGCGGCGCCGGACTGGCGCTGGGGCTGGCCGGCGCCGTGGGCGGCACCACGGCGGGCCTGGTGGCCGCCAACCTGCCCTGGAAGCTGGCGCTGGTGCTGAGCGTGGTGGCCTGGGTCTGCATGGCGCTCAGCCTGCTGGCGGCCTGGCTGCAGCCTGAAAAGTTCAGTGCACGCAAGCTGCTGCGTGCATCCGCCAAGATCGTGGCGCTGGGTTATGGGGGCGCCTTGTGCGGCTTTTTGTTCGGCCGCTTCTTGCGCCGTGGCGACCTGGGCACCGAAACCCTGGGCCAGGCGCTGCGTGCGGCGGCGGCCGAAGCCACGCCGCTGCTGCTGGCGCTGCTGCTGGCCGTGCTGCTGGCGGTGTGGGGGGTGGCGCAAGTCAAGCGCGTGCAGGTGCAGCGCGAGCTGACGCACCTGCGCCTGGTGCAAGAGCGCGACGCCGCCGCACGCCAGGCCGCTGAATCGCAACTGCACCTGCTGCAGGCGCAGATCCAGCCGCACTTTTTGTTCAACACGCTGGCGGCGCTGCAACACTGGGTAGACGCCGGCGACCCCCGCGCCGGGCCGCTGCTGCGAGACCTGACCGGCTTTCTGCGCGGCTCCACGGCCTTGCTGGCGCAGGCCGAGGTGCCGCTGGCCGATGAGGCTGAAGCGGCGCGCCAGTACCTGCGCATCCTGCAGGCGCGGCTGGGTGCCAGGCTGCAGTTCAGCATCGACATCGACACCGCCAGCGGCGCCCGCACGCTGCCAGCCGGCATCTTGCTCACGCTGGTGGAAAACGCTGTGGAGCACGGCATCAGCCCGGCGCTGCACGGTGGCACGGTGCAGGTGCTGGCCCACACCCAAGGCCCGGTGCTGGCGCTGGAAGTGCGCGACAACGGCGCCGGCCTGGCCAGCCCGCTGACCGAGGGCCTGGGCCTGGCCAACTGCCGCCAGCGCCTGCAGCACCGCTACGGCGGGCTGGCCACGCTGAGCCTGTTGCCGTTGCAGCCCGGCGCCTGCGCACGGGTGGAGGTGCAATGCACATGAACAACCCCAAAGAACGCATCGACTGGAGCCAGCTCTGGTACCCGGGCCCGACCCGTGTCTTCACGCCCGCCGAGATGGCCCGTGCCGGCGGCGACACGCCCAGCCGCACGCTGACAGTGATGGTGGCCATCAACGCCGCGCTGCTGGCTTTCAGCCTGCTGCAACTGGCCCCGCCCGACGCCACCGCCCGCCTGTCCGCCTTGCTGGCCGGCCTGCTGGCGGCGGCCTTCTGGGGCGCACGGGCCCTGTGGCAGCAGCCCAGCCGGCGGCGCCTGACCATCTATTCAGTGGCCTACGCCGGGGCCTGCGTCGCCCTGCTGCTGGGCATCAAGATCAGGCTCGGCCTGGGCCGTGAACAGTTCATGGCCATGTACGGCAGCGTGTGGGCCATGGTGCTGATGGTGGCCGTGGGCTGGTGGTTCGTGACGCTGTACCGCGCGCACCAAGTTGAAAGCCGCCTGCGTGAACTGGCCGAACGCGACCGCGCCGTGGCACTGGCCGGGCAACTGATGGCGGCGCAGATTCAGCCACACTTTTTGTTCAATTCACTGGCCTCGCTGCAGCACTGGGTGCACACCCGCGACGCACGCGCGGCGCCCATGCTGGAGTCGCTCACCGGCTTCTTGCGCGACACGCTGCCGCTCTTTAACCGGCCGCGCCTGGCCCTGCGTGAAGAACTGCCTGCCGTGCAGCGCTACCTCGAAGTGATGCAGGCACGCCTGGGTGACAGGCTGCGTTTTGCCATCGACATCAGCCCGCAATTGCTGGCACTGCAACTGCCGCCGGGGCTGCTGCTGACGCTGGTTGAAAACGCCGTGGAGCACGGCGTGCAAGCCAGCCTGAGCGGCGCTGCGGTGCACATTCAAGCCCGCCTGCAAGGCACCCAGGTACTGCTGCAGGTCTTGGACACCGGGCCTGGCCCCGCAGCCGGCCACCAAGACGGCATGGGCCTGGCCAACAGCCGTGCCCGGCTGGCGCAGGCCTGGGGTGACGCGGCCACGCTGCACCTGGCGCACGGCCCCGAAGGCGGCTGCGTGGCCACCGTCACCCTGCCACGCCAGGCATTGGACCCTTTACCCCCAATCACAAGCCCATGAACACACCCACGCTCACCGCCATCGTGGCCGACGACGAAGAAGCGCCGCGCCAGCAACTCGTCAGCGCGTTGCATACGGCCTGGCCAGAACTGCAGATCGTGGCCGAGGCCCAGAACGGCGTGGACGCCTGGGACGCCTGGCTCGAGCACGAGCCCGACCTGTGTTTTCTGGACATCCGCATGCCCGGGTTGTCCGGCATCGACGTGGCGCGCCGCATTGGCGGGCGCACGCCGGTGGTGTTTGTCACCGCCTATGGCGACCACGCGCTGGCCGCCTTTGACGCCGGTGCGGTGGACTACGTGATGAAACCCGTGGACCCCACACGCCTGGCAACGGCGCTGGGCCGTGTGCGCAGCCGGCTGCAGCCCTCGGCGGTGGCGGCAGCCTCCGGTGCCCCCACCACGGCCAGCCTGCAAGCCGTGCTGGAGCAACTGGCCGGCCTGGACCACCTGAAGCGCCGCGCCCCGCCGCTGGACGTGATTCAGGCCGGCGTGGGCAAGGAGGTGCGCTTGATCCGTGTGGCCGATGTGGTGTTCTTCGAGTCTGACGCCCGCTACACGCGTGTCGTTTACCGCAGTGAAGGCGCCGACGGCGAGGCGCTGATCCGTACCCCGCTGAAAGAACTGCTGGCGCAGATTGACGAGCGCCAGTTCTGGCAGGTGCACCGCTCGGTCATCGTCAACCGCCTGCTGGTGGCAGCGGCGGTGCGTGTGGACGAAGGGCACATGCACCTCACGTTGCGCGGGCGCAATGAAAAGCTGCCCGTGTCACGGCACTTCCAGGGTTTGTTCAAGGCACAGTGAGGGCCTTGTTCACGCGCAGAATACGGGCCTTGTCCGAGCCACTTCTGCGCCCATGCCTGCCATCCCTGTACCGCGTTTTGACCAGTTCTACCGCTACGCCGAGCTGACCCGCTTGCTGCAGGACTACGCAGCGGCCGCGCCGCAGCTGGTGAGCCTGCAGTCCATTGGCAAGAGCTTTGAAGGCCGCGACATCTGGCTGCTGGCCATCACCAACCGCCACACGGGCAGCGACGCGGACAAGCCCGCGTTCTGGGTGGACGGCAACATCCACGCCGCCGAGCTGAGCGCCAGCACCGCCTGCCTGTTCTGGCTGCACCAGCTGGTGCAGGGCTACGGCGAAGGTGACGCACAGGCGCGCCAGTTGCTGGACACACGCGTGGTCTACATGGTGCCGCGCCTGAACCCCGACGGCGCCGAGTTGGCGCTGGCCGACAAGCCGCGCCACATCCGTTCGTCCACGCGCCGCTATCCGTATGACGAAGAGCCGGTTGAGGGCCTGAGCATCGAAGACGTGGACGGTGACGGCCGCATGCTGAGCATGCGCGTGCCCGACCCTCACGGCCCCTACAAAAAACACGCCGGCGACCCCCGCCTGATGGTGGCGCGCGAACCCGGCGAATTCGGGGGCGACTACTACCGCATCATTCCCGAAGGCACGCTGAAGAACTTTGACGGCGTGTG
>CAZUKT010000336.1:0-5540 GCA_964620975.1 uncultured Rubrivivax sp.
TGGGCGACCGCATGGTGCCGCGCATGATGGGTGCCGTGGCCGGCGGCATGATCAAGGACTGGTGCCAGAGCAAGGGCGTCAAGGTGTACACCGGCACACGGGTGGAAGCCATTGAATCGGGCACGCCGCTGAAGGTGCGGTTGTCCAGCGGCGAACATGTCAGCGCCGACCTCGTCATCAGCGCCACCGGCGTGCGGCCCAACATCGGATTCCTTGAAACGTCTGACGTCAAGTGCCTGCTGGGCGTGCTGACCGACGAACACATGCAAACCACGGTGCCCGGCATCTACGCTGCGGGCGACTGCGCCGAGGCCTTTGACAAGGTCAGCGGCAAGACCATCGTCAGCGCCATCCAGCCCAACGCGGCCGACCAGGCCGTGGTGGCCGCACTCAACATGGTGGGCAAAAAGACCGCGCTGCGTGGCGTCACGCAGATCAACGTGCTGGACACCCTGGGCCTCATTTCCACTAGTTTTGGTGACTGGCAAGGCCGCCCCGGTGGCCAGCACGCAGAGCTGACCGACCGCAAGCCCGACGGCAGCGGCCGCCACCTGAGCCTGCAGTTCCAGGGCGACGTGCTGGTGGGCTGCAACAGCGTGGGCTGGACCGAGCACGTGGGCGTGATGCGCGGCCTGGTGGAAGGGCAAATCAAGCTCGGCGCCTGGAAAGACACGCTGCTGCAAGACCCCACGCTGCTGATGCAGGCCTACCTGGCCACCGCACAAGGCCAGGCCACACGTGCCGTGCTGCCCGTGCGCTGATGGCGCACAACCCGGCCCCATGAAGATTACCTTCAAGCTTTACGCCAGCCTCACGCCCTACCTGCCCGAAGCAGCGCGTCGCGACAACAGGGTGGCGCTGGACCTGGCCGAAGGCACCACGGTGGGCCAGGTGATAGTGCCGCTGGGCATGCCGCCCAAACTGGTGCACCTGGTGCTGGTCAACGGTGTGTACATCCAGCCCGAACAGCGGCTGAGCCACGTGCTGGCCGAAGGTGATGTGCTGGCCATCTGGCCACCCATTGCGGGCGGCTGACCGGCTGTTGTTGGCCTTGTTTTGCCAGCCCCGCATGGGCACCAAGAATGCAAGCGCACTACGCAGCAGCCTTTGAACGGGACATGGCCTGCACGCCCGCCGAATGGCAGCGCTGGCTGCCCGGCGCCACGGGCGGCCTGCCGCTGCACCTGGGCACAGGCCAGGCCCGCGTGACGCTGGCAACAGGCGGCCTGCTGCTGACCTGGCACACGCTGCCGCCGCGCCAGATTGCACTGCTGCGGCTGCCGCGCCTGGCGGTGCGTTTTGTGTTTGAAGCCGTGGCTGACGACGAACGCCAGCGCTTCATGCGCTACTTTGACCTGTACACGCAGCGCGGCGGCGGCTGAGTCCGCGCGTGCAAGGCCAGAAGGTCTTGCGGCCTTGCGCGGCTGCCGAAGGCGCGAGCCCGATTTCACGGGCGGGTGCCGAGCGGGCGGCGGTGGGCTGCCGTCCGCCGGCCACTGAAACGGGTCACTGCGTGGCCATCTGCAGCGAGGTGCAGAACATGGCCATGCGTGCCGCGTCGTCGGGCGGCAAGTCGCCGGCACGCAGCATGGCCGCGCGCTCTATGCTGCGCAGGCGGAAACTCAGTTCGGCTTCTACCGCGTCCACCTCGGCCGCGTCCTGCGAGGCCACGCCTTCGTTGCTCCACAAGCCGCTGGCGTACCAGCCGGTGCGCAGGCGGCCCAGCAGATGGCTGGCCAGCGCCAAAGCGTCCTTGAGCGCGGGGGTCTGGGCGCTGCCCACGAGCGCGTCCACGCTGCCCTGGGTGGACTGCAGTGCGCCGTCGAGCTTTTCAAGGCGCTGCTGCACGGCCACCACGTCCAGTTCCTGGCCAGGCTCCGGGCTCCAGCGGGCGGCGTCGGCAATGCGGCCGACCCAGCTCAAATCAAATTCACCGGGCACCACACGCAGCGCCACGCTCACGCGGGCCATGTCGGGGTGGCCACTGCGCAGCGCGGCCAGTGCGGCTTCCGTGGCGGCCAGCAAGCGGCCCAGCGGCGAGACAGCGTCGCGCTGCAGGGCGTGCGGGTAGCCCGAGCCGTCCAGCCTTTCATGGTGTTCGGCCACCGCGCGGGCCAGGCTCTTGGGGTAGTCGGTCAGCTGGGTCACGATCAGGCTGCCCACGTGCGGGTGCACCACCAGTTGCTGGTAGCTGGCAAAGTCCAGCGCCCGGTCGGCGTCGGCTTCACCATAACGCGGGTGGAGGTACATCTCGCCCGGGTCGTGCAGCAGCCCGCCCAGCATGGCCAGGCGCACCTCGGCGGGGGAGCCACCGTGCGACATCATCAGCATGCCGGCCAGGGCCATGGCCTGCACGGCATGCTCAAAACTCTGCGGGCGCGACGCCTGCCCGGCCGTCAGCAGCAGCTGCGCCACGGAATGCAGTGGCAGATGCAGCACTTCAGGCACCAGCTTGGCCGCACGCGGGCGCAGCAGCGCGGCCAGCGGCGTGTTGCCAGCGATCAGCGCTTCGGTGGCTTCCATCAGCGACTTCACCGTGACACCGTCTTCGGCCATCAGGCAGCTTTCCAGCGGGTTGCGCAACTGGCGGTCGAGCAACTTGCGCTGCAAGGCGCTGGACACCGGCATGTCGCGTGCCCAGAGCTTGATGCCCGAGATGTCGAAGATGTCGCTCGACGCGATGATGCTCTTGGTCTGGGCCGCGTCCAGGATGGTGGCCAGCGCGTGCTGGTTGGCGGTTGAAAAAGTGTTAGAGGCAGGCGCGTTCATTTGGCTCTCCGTTGGGCCGGCTGGTCACCCCTTATCGACCGCGTGTTTGCCGAACTGAAGCGCTGCCGTCAGCGGCCGTGTGCCAGGCGTACCCCCCAAATGCCAAGTTATGTGCATCTGGGCCGCCCCAGATGCCCAAAGTTGATGTGAGTCAAGTTTTTGTGGCTCCGGCCCGCAGGCCCGGCATCAAGGCTTGGGCACACCAGGTCGATATCAGGCCAGCGGCGAAACCGCAGCCCTGCATCGCAGCGGGCGCGTCATGTGCCGACATGCAGGTCACCAAGGTTTCAGCGCCACACAGGCCTTCTTCCACCCCCAGATCCGGGAGCCACCCCATGAAACGCCATTTCCTATCACTTGTCATTGGCCTTGCCGCACTGGCTGCAGCACCGTGGGCCCACGCCAACGAGTGGGCCGACCTGCGCGCCGAGCTCAGCGCCGCGCGCGAATCGCTGGTGACCATGCTCGTCAACAAGGACAAACGTGGCGCCGACCATCAGAAGGTGGTCAAGGACACCGCCAACGCCGTCAGCGCCCACCTGGCCAAGCTCAAGGCACCGGCCGGCAAGGAAGCGCAGTTCAACGAACTGGTGAGCGCGTGGAACGCCTTCAAGAAGACACGCGAAACCGAACTCGTGCCCGCCATCCTGGCCGGCAAGGACGACGAAGCCAAGAAGATCGCCGGTGGTGTGCAGAAAGAGCGCATCACCAAGTGCCAGCAAATGGTGGGTGAACTGGGCGGCTGAACCAGGCACCGGCCCGCACCTGGCGGACCGCTGCACCTACCCACCCACCCTGCACCTGGCACGGCATCCACCGCGGCCCACTGGAGACCCCCATGAAACTGCTGGACATGAAGATCGGCGCCCGCGTGGCGCTGGCGTTTGGCGGCGTGGTGCTGGCCATTGTGCTGATGGGCGCCATCATCCAGGTCAGCCTGGGCCGCAGCGCCGCCAATTCCACCGACATGGGACTGGGCGTGCAGTTGCAGGCTCTGGCTTCGGAGACCCACTTGCTGGCCAAGGACAACGCCATCGACAGCATGGTCATCCTGGTGTCCAGCAGTGCCGATCAGCAAGCCCGGGTGCAGCGTGATGTGGAGGCCCGCGACACGAGGATCGTGCAGGGCCTGAAAGCCCTCGAACAGGCCACCAACGGATCGGCCGAAGACAGCGCGCTGATTGCCGAGATACGCAAGCGCCACGCCACTTACCAAGGCGGCGTCAAGCGCATCGTGGGCCTGGTGGCCAGCGGCAAGCAGGCTGAAGCCGCCTACGCGGCCGACGAAGAAATGATCCCCATGCTGGCGCCCTTCCTCAAGGGCCTGGCCGCCCTGGACGCGCGCCAGGTGAGCAAGGTGCGCGACACCGAAAAGGCCAACGCCGCGCTCATCACGTCCACACGCTGGCTCTCGGCCGGCACAGGCGCTGCCGCCGCACTGTTTGCACTGGCGGCCGGCATCTGGCTGGTGCGCAGCCTGACACGCCCACTGGCCCGCGCCCTGAGTTTTGCCGAACGCGTGGCCGGTGGTGACCTGGGCACGCAGGTGGTGGCCAGCGGCCACGACGAAGTGTCGCAACTGCTGCGCTCGCTGAACAAGATGGCCGAGAGCCTGGCCGAGCTGGTGGCGCGCGTGCGCGCTGCGGCCGACAGCATTGCCACCGGCTCGCGTGAGATTGCGGCCGGCAACGCCGACTTGTCGCAGCGCACCGAACTGCAAGCCTCCACGCTGCAGGAAACCGCTGCCTCCATGGAAGAGCTGGGCGCCACCGTCAAGCACAACGCCGACAGCGCACGGCAGGCCAACGAACTGGCGCTGGGCGCCAGCACGGTGGCCGTGAAGGGCGGCGAAGTGGTGGGCCAGGTGATAGCCACCATGAAGGGCATCAACAACAGCTCCAAACGCATTGCCGACATCATTGGGGTCATTGACGGCATTGCCTTCCAGACCAACATCCTGGCGCTCAACGCGGCGGTGGAAGCCGCCCGTGCCGGTGAACAGGGGCGCGGGTTTGCCGTGGTGGCCAGCGAAGTGCGCAGCCTGGCCAAGCGCAGCGCCGACGCCGCGCGTGAAATCAAGACCCTCATCAACGCCAGCGTGGAGCAGGTGGAAACAGGCACCACCCTGGTCGACCGCGCCGGCGAGACCATGCACGAGGTGGTATCGGCCATCAACCGCGTGTCGCACATCATGGGCGAAATCAATTCGGCCAGCAGCGAGCAGAGCAGCGGTGTCTCGCAGGTGGGCCAGGCCGTGACGCAGCTGGACCACACCACGCAGCAGAACGCGGCGCTGGTAGAGCAGTCGGCCGCTGCGGCCGAGAGCCTGAACCAGCAAGCGCAGCACCTGGTCAACGCCGTGGCGGCCTTCCATCTGCAACACGACCCGGCCTGAGGTCTGCAGGCCGTGTGCACACCGAATACCGCCCGTGCAGGGCCCCTATTCGCCCCTTGGCAAGCAGCGCGCAGGGCGCAACATCCACGAGCAATGGCTCCCACAGGACTGCCGACATGCGCCCTTCCGACTTGAAGATCTGGGTTCAGCTCATCGTGACCATCACCGTGGCGCTTGCCGTGGTGTGGGCCGGGGGCATCTTCTGGCAGAACCGCAGCAACCGCGAAGGCGCCATCCAGCAAGCCACGGGCTTTTCGCTCAGCATGCATGAAGCCACCATGGCCGGCCTGACCGGCATGATGGTCACGGGCACCGTGTCCATGCGGGCGGTGTTTCTGGACCAGATCAAGCAGCTCAACAACATCCGCGACGTGCG
>CAZUKT010000337.1:0-5057 GCA_964620975.1 uncultured Rubrivivax sp.
CCGCAAGACCATGGCCATCGTGCTGGTGGAGCAGTACTACGACTTCGCCGCTGAATTGGCCGACCGGGTCCTGGTGACGGAGCGTGGCGAGATCGTGATGCGTGGGCGCGGTGCCGACATGGCGGCACACGGCGTGCGGCAGCGCATGTCGATCTGAAGGCCGGGCCTTCAGGCGAAGGACTGCTCCAGCTCGTCGATCAGGCGGCCCACGTAGGCCACCGCGTCGCGGATCGGTTGCGGCGACTTCATGTCAATGCCCGCCATCTGCAGCAGTTCCAGCGGGGGGTGCGTGCCGCCCGCCTTCAGCACTTGCAGCCAGCGCTGGACGGCCGCTTGCCCTTCTTTCTGAATCAACAGTGACATTGCTGTCGAGGCCACCAGGCCCACCGAGTAGGTGTACGGGTACAGACCCATGTAGTAGTGCGGCTGCCGCATCCAGGTCATGCGCGCACCGTCGTCCATCTCTACCGTGTCGCCCCAGAAGCCGGCCAGGATGTGGCCCTTGCGTTCGTTCAGCACCGCTGCGGTGATGGAGCGGCCGCTTTCCGCCAGCGCGTACACCTGACGCTGCAGTTCGGCTTCCAGCAGGTGCGTCACGAAGTTGTGGTGGT
This sequence comes from uncultured Rubrivivax sp., assembly GCA_964620975.1. GTDB lineage: Bacteria > Pseudomonadota > Gammaproteobacteria > Burkholderiales > Burkholderiaceae_C > Rubrivivax. The sequence goes on from CAZUKT010000337.1 coordinate 612, forward strand.
AGGTGCCCAGCACCTGCATGATCACCGAGCGTCGCATGCGCAGGTCCTGGCTCTGGCCCAGGATGTGCTGGGCCAGCAGCATCTCGTTCATGATCGACGGCGCTTCCACAAAGGGCATGGCGGGGCGCATGTTCACAAAACGCTGGTGCTGCATCGCCAGCCCGAAGTGCCCACCGTGCCCCAGTTCATGCGCCAGCGTGAAGACGTTGCGCATGGTGTCCGCCCAGGTGATCAGGATGTACGGGTGCACGCCGTAAGGGGATGCACAGAAAGCGCCCGACGACTTGCCGATGTTGTCGGCCCGGTCGACCCAGCGCTGCTGCATCGTCTTGCGGGCAAAGCCGACGTACTCCGGCCCCATCACCGCCAGCGAATCCAGAATCAGCTTGCAGCCTTCTTCATAGGTCACACGCGGGTTGAAGGCCGGGTCCAGCGGCGCCTTGATGTCGCAGTACAGCAGCCTGTCCAGGCCCAGCACCCGGCGGCGCAACCGGGCATAACGCTGCATGTGTGGCGCGAGTTCAGCCTGGATGATGTCGAGGATGTTGCTGTACACCGCGTGCGGGATCTTGTGGGGCTGCAGCAAGAACTCTTCGGTGCTGCGGTAGCCGCGCAGCCGCGCCATGGCGACGTTTTTGTTGACCTCGGTGGCGAAGGTCGCCGCGTAGGTGTGGTTGTAGGCCTTCAGCCCGGCGCTGAACGAGGCCCATGCGCCCCGCCGCACGCTGGTGTCGCCGTGGGTTTCGAAGGTGGACTCGAAGCCGTTGACCGAGTTGGCAACCACCGTGCCGGCGCTGTCGGTGAACGGCGCAAACTGCATGTCGCCGGTCTTGGAGCGGTTGTAGATCATGGCCGGCGCGTTCAAGACTTCACCCAGCGAGGCCAGCACACGCTCTGTGTCTGCACCCAGGCGGTGTGGTCGCAGTTCCAGCAGGTCGGTCAGATGCGTCTTGAAGGCGGCCAGCCCCGGCTCGCTGGCCATGAACTGCTCCAGCAGGCCCGCCGGCAGGGCCAGGATCTCGGAGTCGATGAAGGACGTGCTGGCGCCCACGCGCGCAAACAGCGCCGACACACGGGCCGATGCGGCCTGGTGCAGCGGGTTGGTGCCGTCCTGCGCGTTGCGCAGGTTGGCAAAGGTGCCAACACGCGTCAGGCGTGTGTACAAGGTCTCTTCGGCGCTCAGGCAGGCCAGCAGTTGGCTTGCACCGCAGCCCAGTTGCCCCTGGTACACGCTGACGGCCTGGTGTGCGTGGTCCACCGCCTGCATCTCGGCTTCCCAGGCGGACTCGCTGGCGAACAAGTCGCTCAGGTCCCAGGTGGTCTCGACGGGTACTTCTGCGCGTGAAAGGCGGTTGTGCATGCGGTTGTCACCTCTTGGCTGTCTGGCGCGGCGCTGGACCGCAAGGCCCGGTCACCGCGCTCGGTGGCCGTCCACTGGCGGGCTGTGCCAGCGCCAGGGTCAACGTGGACGGTAGGGCGGTCAGTATCTCTGACAGGTTGCAAGCGGCTTGCACACCCAACCCATGGCTCGCCATGCGGCCCGGCACCCTGGGCCGCAGGGATGCGCCGTGCATTGCTGCACGCGCCGCTCACCCTTCATTCATGGCTGCACGACGCTGGCAGCAGGTTGGCCTTGAGACCGGTCCCTGCTTCACAGCGCCAGGTGATCCGGTTCTCTTTGTCCTTGGACGGCGAAAACAGGATCTGCCCTTGGGGCATCTTGACGACAAGGACCATCGCTTCTGGCTGAAGTTCGAGCGTTATGGCGCCGGACAGTTGCGGTGAAATGCCTGCGTCCTGCAGCGAGTCCGGCACTTCATTCTTGGTCTGGTAGTAATCGACTAGCGCCTTTCTGGCAGGCTCGGTCAAGACGATGGCCTCGGACACCTTGGCTTTGTTGACGTAGTCCTGGTAGGCAGGCAGCGCCACCGCAGCCAGCACGGCAATGATGTAGACCAGGATCAAGAGCCCGAAGCCGCCGCCCAGGCGCCCCGCGAACGGCACGACCGACGCAAACACGTAGGCCAGCGTGCTGCGACCGGGAGGCTGTGCCTTCGGATCCATGACCCGCAGCGCCCGCTTGGCCACCCAGGGGTAGCCCGAGATGATCTCGTGGAAGGACATCCAGAAGCCGGACGACTGAAAAGCCTGGTCCTTGTAGGCACTCAGGTTGACCTGCTGCCAGCGTTTCGCGCCCGCAGCCAAGGCACCCACCGCGCGGGCCGCCCCGTCTGCGGACTGGCAGCAAGCAGCGCCATGCAGATCGCAGGTGGTTTCACGTGCACGTGAGTACGCCGCGCCAAGCAGTGGCAGCCACAGCACCGGCCAGCGGAAGAGCTGACCGATCAAGTGCTTCATCCGCAGGTGTCCAAGTTCGTGCCCGAAGTAAAAGCGCACGCCGTCGGGGTGTTCGTTCATGGCGTCCACCACGTCCGAAAGCAAGACGACATATTGCCGCCCCAGAAACCTGGTGGCGAAGGCGTTCAAGCTGCCGCTTCCGCCAAGTACAAAGGCTTGTGGCCTGGGATTGATTTCCAGTCGTTCACAGCAGGCCACGAACTGCGCGTGCAAGTCGGGGAACTGCTGTGCAGTGAGTTCGACCCCGTTGCCCTTGATGTGCGAAATCAATGCGGACTGGGTGAACAGATAGATCATGAAGCCGACGAGCACAGCGACAAGCGCGCCGCCAAAAGTGCCCGCAATCAGGGCGAGCCAGGCGAGCACCCCCAGGCAAAGCGTGATCAGGCCGAGCGTGCGCTCGCGCGGATAGACGAGATCGTTCACGAAGCTTCTCCCTCTTCACCACGTCATGGCGCGGTTTGACTTGTTGGCCAGGACTGCCTGGATTCATCTCATGCTAAAGCACGCCTTGGGGGCAGGCCAGCATCATCCAGGACATGGCCCGCATCGTTCCATGCTGGCCGCAAGACCATGGCCGGGCTGCTGGTGGAGCAGCACGACGCCTCCCATGCGTCGGCGTGCGGACCTGTCAACCGAACGTGCGGCGCCGGGCCAGCAAAACCAGCCCAGGCAATACCAGCCAGGCGGTCGACGGTATCGGCACGGCCGCCGCATCGATCTGGGCGTTGCCGAAAGCGATGAGGAAGCCGTTGTCGGCGACGAGGCCGTTGAGGTTGCCATAGCTGATCAGCGGATCGCCGTAGTGCTGCGTCACGGCGGAGTTGAACCCGAGCCAGACGCCAGAGAACGGCTCGCCGTCGTCGGTGTCGGGCCCGACGCCCTTGAGCCAGAAGCCGTAGTGCCCGATGCCGTTGGTGGTGGTGGTGTCGAAGGAATAGGACGTGAGGTCCAAGGTCTGCAATTCGATGCGGGCGCTGCCGACCTGCAGCCAGCCCGTGACGGCCTGCTCGAAGGCCAGGCTGAGCTGCGACGATGGGATGGCAGAGAAACTGTCGTCGAAAGTGAAGGCCCAGGACACCGGTGTGCCAAGCGGGAAGTCGTCTCTGACGATGTCCAGCGACCAGTAGTTGCCTACGCTGCCGCTGTAGCTGGAGGTGACGGGCTTGGCTTGCACGGCGGCCGTTGCGGCGGCCAGCAGGCAGGTCAGCGCCAGGGTTCTAAGGATGGGTTTCATTTGTTGGTGGTGAAGTAGTGGCGGCCCCAATCTACCCAGCCCACCGTTAGTGCCACGTTAGGAGCGCGCCGCACTGTCCTTGATGCACCCGCGGGCCGCAATTGATCAGGGTGGGCGGCCTCAATGCCGCCCGTCAACAGCCGCCGCTCAGGGCCGCTTCGGGCCTGTTGTTGCCGCCTGCAGTGGTGCACCCCACCACCCCTGATAATCGCAACGTGAAGCAAGCCAGACCGCCGCTGGTGCAAGCGTGGAAACACGGCACTGGAGGAAGGTCCGGACTGCACAGAGCGGCGTAGCAGCTAACGGCTGTCCACCGTGAGGTGAGGATCAGAGCAACAGAGACGAGTCAAGGCGGGGTTCCCGAATCGGGTGTTCTGTCAGCCGCCGGCGCAAGCCGGTGCCCCGTGCGGCCTGCCGCGCGGGGTCGGGCGCAAGCCCGAAGCTGGCAGCCACCCAAGGCGGGGCAAGGCCCCGCCTTGGGTGAAACGGGCAATCTCTACGCGCAGCAATACCAAGTAGGCACACGTTGACTCGGCTCGAGGAGTGTGCGGGTAGGTAGCACCGAGCCGGGAGGCGACTCCTGGCCCAGAGGAATGGCGGTCACGCCCGCAACCCGCAAGGGAAGTGGGTGCACAGAATCCGGCCTATCGGCTTGCTTCACACTTTTTGTGCACCGCCCGCATCGACGCGGATCTGCAGCAGTTCATGCAGGCTGCAGGTGAAGGGCTGGCCCGATTGCAGCGCCGCCGGTTTGGCATGCAGGTGCTGCAAGGCCCATTGCGCACCCGCAAATTCGGCTGCCGGCTCCACGGCGTACACCAAGTAAGACACTTGCGTGGGCACTGCAGGGT
>CAZUKT010000337.1:5067-5521 GCA_964620975.1 uncultured Rubrivivax sp.
TTAATGTCATTGACAAAAACGGTTGAGAATCGTCCGGAAAGTGAAAACCCTCTGGAGAATCCACCGCAGCCGGAGAAGAATTCGGCGACTTTATAAGTCATTACTGGGTCTCTAAGGAAACTAATTTTAAATCAAAGGGAGTTTGGATGGGGCAGATTTCGATGCTGCCATAGGTCTACCAGACCACCGCCACCCCGTATTGCCTGAACACCGGGTCCACTGTCACCACCAGCGCACGTTCCAGTTGTGCCTGCGCCATCAGCATGCGGTCAAACGGGTCACGGTGCGGGCCGGGCAACTGGCCGGCAGCCAGCGCGTGTTCGGCGGTGATGGGCAGCACTTCAAAGCGCTGTTTGCGCAGGTAGTGGATGAAGTTGACCACGATGTCTTGCGCCTCGGGCAGCTTGCCGATGCGGTACTTGGTACCCAGTTCCCAGGCACTGGCTGCGCTGAC
>CAZUKT010000338.1:0-658 GCA_964620975.1 uncultured Rubrivivax sp.
CCGGCGGCGTTTACATCGCGGACGGCCATCGCGTAGGGGTTGAGCCAGACCCTCACCTGCAGTGGGGCTCGTAGCGCCGCCTCGGGGATGGACGTCAGGTCACGGTACAGCCGCGCTGCACGCCGCTTGACTTGAAACCCACCCGGCAGCACGCCTTCGGTGGCGCAGCCGCGTTTCACGCAGTCCTGCATCACCCGCCAGATGTGCATCAGGCCGCAGTGCAGGTGGGCGTCGCGTTCGGCATCGGTGCCACCGGCCTTGCACAGGAAGCGCTCGTTGCGGCGCATCACTTCGGCGATGCTGCCGCCCAGTTCACGCGTGCGCAGCAGCAGTTCTTCACCGCTGTGGAAGGGGTGCGGCAGCAGCGTGGTGTCGGGCGCGATCACTTTTTGCCGCGCGCCGTCGGCCGCCACTTCGTCGCTGACCACAAAACCGCCGCCCACCGAGTAGTAGACCCGGCTGAGCAGCTCCTGGCCGGCGGCATCAAAGGCGGTGAAGCGCATGCCATTGCTGTGAAACGGCAGGGCTTCCCGCCGAAAGAACTTCAGGTCCAGCAGTTCATTGAACGCCACGCTGTGCTGCCCAAGCAGGTGGATGCGCTTCTCGCGGCGAATGCCTTCCAGCATCGAAGGCACGCCATCCACCTCCACGGTGTCGG
>CAZUKT010000338.1:668-5516 GCA_964620975.1 uncultured Rubrivivax sp.
GTGGAAGGGCAAGGTTTCCCGACGGTAGAACTTCAGGTCGTCTTTTTCGGCAAAGGCCACCGCGTGCTGGCCCAACAGGCACACACGGCCTTGCTGGCGCATCGTGGCCAGCAGCGCAGGCACGGCGTCCACGTCCACCGTGTCGGGCTCGTACCCGGCCAGCCCCAGCAGCACGGCCTTGTCGCTGCCGTGGCCTTTGCCAGTGGCGCCCAGGCTGCCGTAGAGCTGGCTTTGCACACGCGCCGTGCCGGGCAGCAGGCCTGCGTGGTCCAGGCGCAGCGCAAACAGCCGCGCCGCCCGCATGGGCCCCACGGTGTGGCTGCTGCTGGGGCCGATGCCGATCTTGAAGAGGTCAAACACGCTGATTGCCATGCGCGCGATGCTACGGCGGCGGCGCCACCGCGCCAAAGCACATGCCGCGGTGGCGCTGCGGCGCTACGCGTGGCCGTGCGGCGCGGCCAGTTCCATGCGCTTGCCGCGTGTGCTCATGCGCGAGCCCACCAGCGGTATGGGGTGGCCGGGCAGCAGCAGGTGCCAGTAGATGGGCTTGAAGGCCAGCTTGCCCAGGTGGTTGAGCCGCGTTTCGCCCAGCAGCGTCATGGGGCCGATGCCGGGCAGCGGAAACTTGCCCGGCACGGGCTGCACGTCATAGTTGAAGTCCACCAGGATGGCCTTGCCGAAGCCCGTTTCAATGAAGCAGTTGGAATGCCCGTCGGCCAGCGGCTCGGCGGTCTGGCCGGCCATTTCACGCAACAGGTTGTGCACCACCACCTCGGCCTGAAAGTGCGCCACGGAGCCGGCCTTGGAGGTGGGCACGTTGGTGTTGTCGCCCAGCAAGAACACACGCTCGGCCTTCTTGGCCTTGAGTGTGTGTTTGTCGGTCAGGCCAAAGCCCAGGCCGTCGCCCAGGCCGGCGTCGTCAATCAAGTCTGACCCTTCGTGCGGCGGAATCGTCACCAGCAGGTCGTAGGGCAAGGTCTTGCCATCGGGGCAGGCCACGGTGTTGGCGGTGACCTCGGCCAGCGGCGCATCAGGCACCACCTTCACGCCCTTTTGCACCAGCAGCCCGGTCAGCGCTTCATTGCACACGGGTTTGGTGAAGGCACCGCTCAGCGGCGTCATCAGCGTGATCTGGGTGCGCGAGCGGATGCCCCGTTGCGTGAGGTATTCGTCCAGCAGAAAGATGAATTCCAGTGGCGCCACCGGGCACTTGATGGGCATCTCGGCAATGTCCACCACCAGGTCGCCGCCGCTGAAGCTGTCCAGCGCGTCGGCCAGTTTCAGGGCGCTGTCGGGGGTGTAGAAACCGTGCGCGCGCTTGCCCCACTGCTCGGCCAGGCCGTCAATGGCGTCCACCACCGTGCGGCAGCCCAATGAAAGCACCAGCCAGTCGTAGGCATGCTGGCCTTGTGCGGTGGTAACCGTGCGCGCCTGGGTGTCGATGGCGGTGATGGTGTCGCAGATGTATTGCACGCCCGCGCCCACGAAGCCCGTGTTCTTGCGCTGGATGTCGGCCAGCGTGCGGTAACCCGGCTTGCGAAACGGCAGGAACAACAAACCCGGCTGGTAGGTGTGCATGGGCGAATTGCCGATCAGGCACACATCCAGCGGCACACCACGCTGCCGCGCAGCCTTGGCCAGCTGGTTGGCCACCACCAGGCCGCCTGTGCCGTCGCCGAGTACGAGTACCTTGTGCGCCATGGTGCTGCTCCTTGGGTGCAGAACATCTCGTTCAGGATGCGCGCCAGCGCGGCAGCGCCCTGGTGGCATCTTAGGCAGCCCGCCCGCAGGGCGCGCCTGCAGCCGTGCACGGGGCATGCGCTGGGTCAAAGCGGCCCGGTTTGGTGCCGGCGGGGCTTGTGCGGTTTGCGCCGTGGTCCCTACGCCACCGGCCGCGATTGACTGCGATCAACGGGCCACGGCCCGCGTGCGCCCAGAATGCCCCGGCCGGCAAGTGAAGTGGCCTGTGTGGCGGCATGGCCGCGCATCCTGGCGTTGAACGGCAGGCGAGACCTATGCACAGCACCGTTGGCCCCGAAGGCATGGTGGGGCGTTTCAAACCCAGGCACGCGTGGTGGGTGCTGGTGCTGGGTGTGTTTGCCTCGGCCTTCACGGCCTGGCAGGTGCAACGCGACGTGCAGCAAGACGCCGAGCGGCAGTTTGCCAACACCTGCGACCAGGTCACGCTGAAGCTGCGTGAAAGGCTTGAGTCCTACGCCCTGATCCTGCGCGGCGCCGCAGGCTTGTTTGGTGGCTCCAACGAGGTCACCCGCAGCGACTGGCGAGCCTACGTGGGCACCCTGCAAGCGCAGCGCACCGTGCCTGGGGTGCAGGGCATAGGCTTTGCACAAGTGGTGCCGGCCAACCAACTGGAAGCACACCAGGCGCAGGTGCGGGCTGAAGGCTTCAGGGACTACAGCGTGCGCCCCAAGGGCCCGCGCCCGCTGTACACGGCCATCGTCTACCTGGAGCCCTTTGCGGGCCGCAACCTGCGTGCCTTTGGCTACGACATGTTTTCTGAAGCCGTGCGCCGCGAGGCCATGGAACAGGCGCGAGACACCGGCGAGGCCACCTTGTCGGGCAAGGTGGAATTGGTGCAGGAGACCGGCACCGACGTGCAGGCCGGCACCTTGATGTACATGCCCGTGTACCGCAGCGCCGCCGAGCCCGCCACGCTGGCGCAGCGGCGATACGCGCTCGTTGGCTGGACGTACAGCCCCTACCGCATGAACGACCTCATGGCCGGCGTGCTGCCGGGCTGGCAACAGCGCGAGGGCAAGGCCGTGGACCTGCACATCTACGACGGCCCGCAGCCCTATGCCGAAGACATGATCTTTGACAGCAAGGCGGCCCGGGGCCGGGCCGCTGGCGGGCGGCCCACCCAGACCCGCTCGTTCGATGTCTTTGGCCGCCAATGGTTGCTGGCGTTCAGCGACTTGCGGCCCGCACAGCCGTTCGAGTCTGGCAAGGCCTGGGCCACGCTGGCCGCCGGGCTTGTGCTCAGCGGTTTGCTGTTTGCGCTGATGCGGTCGGTGATCCACACGCGCGCCACCGCAGCCCGCATTGCCGGGCGGCTGACCGAAGAAACACGCGGCCGGGAAGTGGCGCTGCGCGAGAGCGAGGCCTTCAAGGCCGCGGTACTGGATTCGGTGCCGGTGGCCATTGCCGTGCTCGACGCCCAAGGGGTCATCTTGTCGGTGAACGCGCCCTGGCGTCGTTTTGCGCAGGGCCGTGCGCCCGGCCGGCACATCGACACGCCGCTGCAACTGCCTGGCAGCAACCACCTGCTGGCCATTGCAGGCCTTGCGGTGACAGGTGACGACGCTGCGGCCACCGCTGCGGGCGAAGGCCTGCGCCGCGTGCTGGGCGGGCAGGTGGCCCACTTCAGCATGGACTACCCGCTGGCCGTGCGGCAGGGCACGCTGTGGGTGCACATGACTGCCGTGCGCATGCGGGCCACCGGGGCCGGCGCGGTGGTGACCTACGCCAGCATCAACGAACGCAAGCAGGCCGAGGAGAAGCTGCAACTGGCCGCCAGTGTCTTCAGCCACGCACGTGAAGGCATCATGATCACGCAACTCGACGGCACCATCGTCGACGTCAACGAAGCCTTTACGCGCATCACGGGCTACCCGCGCGACGAGGTGGTGGGCCGCAATCCACGCGTGCTGAAGTCAGGCCGGCAGGCGCCCGAGGCCTATGCCGACATGTGGCGCAGCCTGGCCGAACACGGGCACTGGGTGGGCGAGTTGTGGAACCGGCGCAAGAACGGCGAGTTGTTTGCCGAGATGCAGACCATCAGCACCGTGCGCGACGCCCAGGGCCGGGCGCGGCACTACGTGTGCCTGTTTGCGGACATCACGGTGCAGAAGTTGCACGAAAGCGATCTGGAGCACAGCGCCCACTACGACGCGCTGACGGGCCTGCCCAACCGCACGCTGCTGGCCGACCGGCTGGCCCAAGGCCTGCGCCTTGCGCACCGCCACAGCCAGGTGCTGGCGGTGGTTTTTTTAGACCTGGACGGCTTCAAGCAGGTGAACGACGAACACGGCCACGAGGCCGGGGACCACCTGCTCGTGACGCTGGCGCGCCGCATGCGCGAAGTCATTCGCGACACCGACACCCTGGCCCGCCTGGGTGGCGATGAGTTTGTGGCGGTGCTGGGCGACCAGGGCAACAGCGACACCCGGCTGGCCGTGCTGGGCCGGCTGCTGGCGGCTGCGGCCCAGCCCGTGCTTTGGGGCACCCACACGCTGCGCGTGTCGGCCAGCCTGGGCGTGGCGTACTACCCGCAGGCTGACGAGGTGGACGCCGACCTGCTGCTGCGCCAGGCCGACCAGGCCATGTACCGTGCCAAGCAGGCGGGCCGCAGCCGCTACGTGGTTTTTGGCGCCGACCCTGCCTAGCCCGAAGGCGGGCGGGCACGCAAATCAGTCGCCCAATTCAGCCACCGGCACGCAACTGCAGAACAGGTTGCGGTCGCCCCAGACGTTGTCCACACGGCCAACCGGGGCCCAGTACTTTTGCTGGCGCAGGCCAGCCACCGGGTAGGCGGCTTCTTCACGGGTGTAGGCGTGGGCCCAGTCGGTCTTGAGCAGCGCCTGGGCCGTGTGCGGCGCGAGTTTGAGCGGGTTGTCTTCGGCGGGCCATTCACCCCGTTCGACGTGGGCGATTTCAGCGCGTATGGCGATCATGGCGTCGCAAAAACGGTCGAGTTCGGCCAGGGGCTCGCTTTCAGTGGGCTCGATCATCAGCGTGCCGGCCACGGGGAAGCTGAGCGTGGGCGCGTGGAAGCCGTAGTCGATGAGCCGCTTGGCCACGTCTTCGGAGCCAATGCCGGTGGTCTTG
>CAZUKT010000339.1:0-5514 GCA_964620975.1 uncultured Rubrivivax sp.
CTAGTCTTACTGTGTTACAAGCGAAGCCTTGCGTTTACGCGCAGGCAGCAGGGGCATCGGGGCAGCGTCTGGAGTAAGGCTGCGGCGATACGCAGCCGCAAAGTCGTGATGGACGATGGGACGTGGCGCTGCGTGCGCCGGGCTGCCGCGAGGTTTGTAATGCGTGGGTAGGGCAGGTTCTTCGCGTCGTGGGGCGTTTTTTTTGCCGACACCCTTGGGGTGCCCCAGCTGTTGCTCCATCAAGAACCCGTAGGCTGCGATGCTCAGGCTGGCGTGGTGGTGGAATCCGCGCCAGCCTCGTCCTTCGTAGTGCCCCAACCCCACTTCCTGTTTGAGGTCTTGGTAGTCGCGCTCGATCCGCCAGCGCATCTTGGCTTCGAAGACCATGCGTTGCAGCGGCACGTCCTCAGCCAGCGTCGACAGCCAGTACTTCATTGGCTCCTTGTGGCCTTCGGGCCATTCGATGAGAACCCATTCTTCGGCACGCCGTTGCGTGCGCTGGTGGTCACGATGGGCTGCGTACGCTCGAACCCGCGCAAAGCGCGAGCGCAGGGTGAAGTTGCTGCCCTCGCGCCACTCGACGATCTGCCACTGCGACGGCGCCAGCTCGAACGCCAGCTCCTTGATCGACTGCGGGCGCTGGTGCTTGCCCTGGCCAACACGCTGCCGCGTGGGCACATTGCCGCGACCGCTGTAGGGCTGGGGTGGCAGCGGCGCGTGCCCTGGCGGCCACACCGTTACCGCGCCCGTCACGCCCACCACGTAGGTCAGGCCCAACTCGCTAAGGCGCTCACGGAACGCCGTGTCCACGCCGTAGCCCGCATCGGCCAGCAGGGGGTGCTTGGGCGCGCCTTGCGCCAACAGCCGTTCAATCTGCGCCAGCGCAATCTCTGGCTTGGTGGCGAACTCCACGTCCTGCGGCACACCGGCCTTGTCGCGTCGCGGCATGTCGTCGGCCCAGTCCTTGGGCAGGTACAACTGCCAGGCCACCGGCAGACTGCCACCCTGGCAGGCCAGACTCACGCTCACCGCCACCTGGCAGTTGTCCTGTTTGCCCAGCATGCCGCAGTACTGCCGAGCCACGCCCACTGAATGCGTACCTTGCTTGGGGAAACCGGTGTCGTCGACGATCCACCAGCCCCCGTCGCTGAAGTCCATCGTCGGCACGACCCACTGCGCCACGCGCAGCAACATCTGCTCGTCAGACCAGGCCGAGTCGGCCACGAAGTGGTGCAGCGACTGGTGTCGCGAGCGCGTGGCCATTGGTGCCAAGTGCGACGCCATCGGCTCTACGCTCTTGCGATCCAGGGGTGCCATCAGGCCGGTGCAATACCCACGCAACCCGGCGTGTCGGTCCGCGTGGCCCAAACCCTCACACAGGTGCGTCATGTACCTGTTGAACGCGCGAAGCTCCTCCATCAGGGCTCACCTCTTGCTTGAAGAAGTGCGCATAATGCCTTGATTTTGTTAACACAGTAAGACTAGCCACACATGCCGGTGGGGTCCAAGGGTGCGGCTCCAACCAGGCGGGGCGTGATCACCGCGATGTCTTCTCGGCTCGCCCGCTACCCATGCTGCGGCGCGAGCGACGAGTGCTTTGCGGCAACCCAACTTCGTGGGTCTCGGAGTGCTATCGCCCCAGAGGATCCTGCGGCAGTCTTCCGGTCGAACGACCGGTCCACTTTCGAAAAGACCGTTCGCCGATCGTGTCGAAACTTCAGACCCCGGCGACCACAGTCGTTCGAGGGCGGCAAACATCGACTGCGACATGCTCGCGGCTGAACGACAGCCGCCGGCCCGCAGAGTCGGCCGTCGGCTAGCGGGCTCTTGGGCCACCCGTCGGAGCGCGACCAGTTCATTTCGCCCTGCGCGGGCAGCCTTGATCAGGGCCGCTGCGCGCTCGCCGACTCAGGCATACAGCGAAAGGCCATTGCGCTGCTTGGCGGCTTGGGCCAACAAACGCTCATCGTCGGAGGCGAAGTCGCGGTCCCACTGGTGAACCTTCGGCGCCATCAGGTGGTGCCACAGCGGCGGGATCAGGGCCACGACGATGGTGGTGAGGTAACCGCTGATCATGGTGGGCGCGTCGGGGAACGGCTGCAACTCGTGGAAGGGCAACTCGCCCTGGGCGTGGTGGTGCGAGTGGAGGGTCAGGTTGAACATCGACCAGGAGCTGATGCGCTTGGTGGTGTTCCAGGAGTGGCGCGGCTGCACGGGCGTGGCCGGGTCGCGCACCATGCCGTAGTGCTCCATGTAGTTCACGATCTCCAGCAGTGCCTTGCCCCACAGCGCGCACAGCACGAAAAAGCCCGCCGCTGTCGGGCCGCCCATGGCCCAGGCCAGTGCCACCAGGCCCAGGCTCATCAGGTGGCCGCGGATCACCGCGTTGTGCAGGCCGTAGACCGAGAGGCCGCGGCGGCGCAGGCTGCGGGTCTCGATCTTCCACGCGCTGAGGTTGCCCTTGATGGTGGAGGCCAAGATGTGCGCATAGACGTTGCGGCCACGTGGCGCGGTGGCCGGGTCATCGATGGTGGACACATAGCGGTGGTGGCCGTACACATGCTCGATCGAGAAGATGGTGTCGAAGCTGAAGGCCAGCAGCCATCGGCCGACGGCCATCGAGACCGGGTCCCAGGTGCGGTGCGTCAGCTCGTGGGCGGTGATGGTGCCCACCATGCCGATCATCAGGCCGGTGATGAGGACGGAAGACACGCGGTGAGCAATGCCTGTCGCTTCGCGCGCGGCCAGCACGTCGTAGCCGCTCCAGCCGGTGACCCAGGCGCCAAAGCCCAGCGGATCGCCTGCGGACACGCCCCACACCGCGACGAACACGATCAACGCAAGCAGTGGCAACGCCAGCCACAGTTGGAAGGTCAGCACGCCCGGATGTTTGTACTGCGGTGTGGCGGTGTCTTCGCCGAACACCGCATCGCCCACCATGTAGAACGCCAGCACCGCCACCAGGCAGGCTGAGATCCAGGCGCCGCCGGCCGCCAGGGCGACGGCCGTGCCCAGCCCCACGACGTGGAACAGGGCGAACTTCAGGTAGTCCAGCACGCCGGCCTCGGTGGGCTGTGGCAGCGCACCGGTCGGGGCAGGTGGGGGCGTCGCGCTGGCGGACCGGGCCGGGGTCGCCGCGTTGGCGGCGCCGTCGTGCTTGGTGATGAAGCGATCGGCGTGCACATGTTCGCGCGGTATCCCGCGCTGGCTGAGCAGTGCCGTCGCCGCGTCGATCATGGCCGGCGGCCCGCACAGGTAGGCGTGCGCGCCAGGTGGCAGTAACTCCGCGAGTTTGTCGGTGACCAGGCCGCGCTCGCCCGACCAACTGGCATCGCCCTGGGCCTCGGAAAGCACCGGCACGAAGCTGAAGTTCGCGGGCCAGCGACGGGCGATGTTCTGGATCTCGTCCAGCGCGTACAAATCGTCGACGGTGCGCGCACCGAACAGCAGGGTGGCCGGACGTGTCACGCCTTGTGCGAGTGCCTCCTTCAGAATCGCCAGCACCGGCGCCAGGCCGCTGCCACCGGCCACCAGCAGCAGCGGTGCGTCCGCCGGGCGCAACCTGAAGTCCCCCAAGGGGCCGTCGATCTGCACCGACTGGTCGAGCATGTCTTGGTCATTGATCGCCGACGAGAACATCCCGCCCGGCAGTTTGCGCACGAAGAACTCCACCTGCGCATCGGGGCCGCAGGGCGCGGCGAAAGAGTAGCTGCGCCACACGCCAGGCAGCGGCCCCACGGAGATCTCGGCATGCTGCCCCGCCTGGTAGCTCAGGCCCTGGTCCAACTGCACACGCAAGCGCGTGATGTCATGGGTCAGGCGCTGCTGGGCGATGACGCGGCCGGTGACGCGGCGGCGCTGGGCCATGCTGGACAAGTCCACCTCGATGCGCACGTCGGACAGCGGCACGCTCTGACACGCCAGGATCATTCCCGAGTCCAGCTCCGCATCGCTGAGCAGGTAGCTGGTCTCGGTGAGTTGCTTGACCTGGCCTTCGACAAGCTTGCACTTGCAGGTGGCGCAGCCACCGACACGACAGCTGTAGGGAATCTCCACGCCTTGGCGCAGCGCGGCCTGCAGCAAGGTCTCGTCGGCTTGCACGACGACGCGCGAGGCGTTGATCATCGCCGTGCGGGGCAATGATGAAGGCGTGGGCTGCATGATGTCTCCTGGCCGCGTGCATTGCGGCTCGTGGGCCAGATGCTAGTAAGTCAACGGCGTCCTGCAGAGGTCGTGCTTTGACAATTGGAGGTCATTTTTTGACAATCCAGTTCCTTGCCAGAGTTCACCCGATGGAGCCAGGCGCATGCAGAAGCACCTCCCGACCATCAGGTTGCAGCCGCTGTACCTCCGCCAGATTGCCGACCACATCAGCGCGGTGGGTGCCGACGTGGCGGCGTGGCTGGCCCAAGGCGGCCTGCGGCCGTCGCAGCTGGACGCCGAATTGTCCGAGCTGCCGCTGGACGCATTCGCCCGGCTGATCGAGGAGGCCATCGCGACGACCCGCGAGCCGGCGCTGGGCCTGTTGGTCGGCGACCGGTTGCGGGTCAACACCCTCGGTGTGCTGGGCTTTGCTGCCATGAACGGCGCCTCGCTGCGGCAGGTCATCGAGATGTTGGTGCGGTACATCGGGCTGCGCACCTCACTGGTCTCGCTGGCCGTGCAGGTACACCGCAACGAGCTGCGCCTGGTGGTGTTGGAGCCCGTGGCGCTGGGCAGCATACGGCGCTCTGTGCTCGAGGCCGTGGTGCTGACGCTCAAGCACGCACTGGAGTTCAGTGCGACGGGCAGCGGACCGGTCAGCCGTCTGGCGTTTGCGATGCCGGCACCGGCCTATGCCGATTTTGCGCGGCAGCTGGTGCGCTGCGAGCTGAGCTGGTCCAGCAACTGGACCGGCCTGGCCGTGCCGACCACGCGGGCCGATGCGCTCCTGAGCGCCGCCGATGCTGCAGCCTTTGCCCAGGCCGAGCAATTGTGCGAACGCGAACTGCGCCGGCTGTCGAGACGCCAGACCACCACGGCGCGCGTGCAACGCCTGCTGCTCGAATCGGCCAGCGGCCTGCCTGCGTTGCCCTTGGTGGCGCGCCAACTGCATCTGGGTCAGCGCACCTTGCACCGCCGACTGCTTGAGGAGGGCACATCGTTCCGGCAAATTGCTGAAGATCTGCGCTGCAAACTGGCGACCGAACATTTGCGGGGCGGCTCTCTGACCGTGCAGGAGGTGGCGTTTGCGCTGGGCTACACCGATCTCGCCAATTTCCGCCGTGCATTCAGACGCTGGCAGGGCATATCGCCCTCTGAGTACCGCGATGCGTACGCCGCTGTGGCAAAGACCGGGCGTTGAGTTGCAGGTGCCACCCCGCATAAGCGCGGTGGGTGTGAATCCGACGGTGAGCGACTGCCCTGGCGCGTGGACGTGTTCGAGCGGCCGTTGACCTATGTCGGCTGAACTCAGAAACCGGGCATTGGCGAGGCGACACCGCCGGGCTGGATGCCTGGACGGCCGGCTTGCTC
>CAZUKT010000340.1:0-4245 GCA_964620975.1 uncultured Rubrivivax sp.
CTCACGGGTGCGGTGCAAGAGCCCCGCCAGCTGGAGGTGACGCTGGCACTTTGCGCCGCGCTGCTGCACTTGGCAGGCTTGGCCAGCGACATGGCACAGGGCCGTTTGATGGCACAGCGGTCGCTGCACAGCGGTGCGGCGGCAGAGCGCTTTGCGCGCATGGTGGCGACGCTGGGCGGGCCTGCCGACGTGTTGCAAGACGCCGCCCTGCCGCAGGCGCCCTTGCAGCGCGTGGTGCCCGCCCTGCGCGCAGGTTTCGTGCACTTGATCAACGTGCGGGCACTGGGTTTTGCCGTGGTGGCGCTGGGCGGTGGCCGCAGCCTGCCGGGTGAAAAGGTGGACCCGCGCGTGGGCTTGTCCGCCGTGCTGCCACTGGGCGCTGCCGTGGCCGTGGGCGAGCCCATGGCCGTGGTGCATGCGGCCGGGGCCGATGCAGCCGAAGCGGCGGTGCGTGCCGTGCAGGCCGCCATGCAGATAAACAGCACGGCACCGCAGTGGCAGCCGCCGGTGCTTGAGACCCTGGGCTGAGCACGGTGCGGTTTGGCGGCGGCGGTGCGTGCAGCACCGCCGCCGCCGGCTTACCAGGCGTGCGCCGTGAGGGCGCCGCTGCCCTGCAAGTAGTACACGTGCTCGCCAACCTGCAGGCTGCGTTCCAGCCAGGTGGCGTGGGCAAAGTCCGAGACCGCTGCACCGAGCAAGGCCTTCGTCTTCAACGTGCGCGCCGTGGTGTCCACCTCAAACTGCTGCAGGCCACTTTGCCAGACGCCGGCATAGGGGTCCACCGAGGGTGCCAGGTTCACCGGCAGCGCCACACGCGCCACACCGTCCTTCACCAGCATGTTCAGGCCGTGGCGTGACAAGTCCAGCGCGCTCAGGCTGCCGGCGTGGCCCAGTGTCACGCTGCCCAGTTGTTTGGGCTGCGTGGCGTCGGCCACGTCCATCAGCGCCACTTTCAGCCCGGTGATGCGGCCATCGGTGTCTGCGTCATGGCCCACACCCAGCAGCAGGCCGTTGGCCAGCGGGAACAGGTAGTCCGAATAACCGGCCAGTTCCAGTGCGCCGGTGATGCGCGGGTCGGTGGCGTTGGCCAGGTCCAGCACATACAGCGGGTCGCTGCGGCGGAAGGTGACGACGTAGCCGCGGTCACCCACAAAACGCACGCCGTAGACCTGCTCACCCGGCTTGCCCAGCAGGGCCGGCCGGTTGGCGTTGGGCAGCGTGGCCACGGACTGCAATGTCTGCGTGGCACTGTCTTCACGCAGCACGGTCAGCAGCGCCGGTGAAGGCGTCACGCTGGTGGCGTCGGCCAGGCTGGCCCAGCCAAATGCGGCGGTGTAGGTCAGCACACGCAGGTCCCCGTTGTGTTCACTGAAGCGGTAGCTGCTCTTCTGCGCATCCCAGCCCAGGTGGCCCTGCACGCTGCCCGAGCCCCGGTATGACACCGTGCCATTGGCCAGCGCAAACTTGTGCACGTCGGTCTGCGTGTCTTCGGAAAAGATCAGCGCCGTGCGCCAGAAGGGCAGGAAGCCAAAACGTGTGGTGGCCAGGTAGAGGTTGTCCCGCGACATGTACAAGGCCTGCGTGCCGCCCGCAAAACAGCGGCTGGTGCGTGCCAGGTTGGTGGTCTTCAAGTCCACCACGGTGATGACCGTGATGTCCATGGCCATGGACTTGTTGGCCGCCTGCACATAGCAGTCGGTTTCGGCCAGCAGGGGCTGCGGGCTGCCGTTGTTCAAGCGGTAGGTGGGCAGCACATCGCTGGCCTTGAGTGCGGTGATGGCGGCCTCGCGCTGGGCCGCGCTGGCCGTGGGCGGCAGCGTGTCGGCCATGGGGCGCGGCAGGTGGGCGGTCACCAGCACCAGCGTGTCGCCGATGCGCCGGCTGTCCACCAGCACGCCTTCGATGTCCAGCCGCGTGCCGGCCTCGGCGGTGTCGGGGTTGCGGGTGTCCACCCGCTGCACGCCCACGCTGCCCACCGACCATGAATTGTCGGGCGCCGGCAGGCACGGCGCCGTGAAGCACTGTATGGGCCCCGTCCATGCCCCCCAGGCCTGGCTGATGACGGTGAGCGCGCTGCCATCGGCGTTGAGGTGCATGCCTTCGGTGGTCACGTCGTTGATGCCGGGCTGCGCCAGCGCCAGCGTGCGCTTTGGCGCCACGCTGCCGTCGGCCGCGCGCTGGTGCACGCGCAATTGCAGCGTCTGCGCTTGCGGCTGCAGCGTGTAGAAGTAGTCGCCGTGGCTTTGCAGCAGGTCGGCCTCGTCCACGCCTTCTTCTTGCACCGTGGTGCCCGAGCGCGCCGCGCCCGCCGCAGCGGCCGCGCCCGGCGTGGCTGCCGGGCTGGGCGGTGCGCTGCTGAAGTCGGCCCCGGCGTTGGCTTCACGCTGGCTCTGGCGGCCACGCAAACGCTCTTGCATGAAGCTCACCAGATCTCCGGGCTGCGAAACGGCCAGCGCGGTTTTGCGGCCACTGTCCACCGGCTCGGGCTCCGAGCCGCCACTGCCGCAGCCCCCCAAGCCCAGGCTCAGCCCCAAGGCCAGCAGCAAGACGCCGGGCGCAGACTGGCGCGGCGCACGTGGTGTGATCAATTTCATGACAGGCCCTTCACTTCGGATTCAACATGTGGGAAAATATCCCACGCCTCCAGCCATCCTGTCAAGCACACGCCAGTAACAGCCTGTCCTGCCGACCCAAGACGCCGCCCAATCCGCCAATGAGTTCCCAGCCCACCCTTGCCCTGGACCGCGTGCTGCGTGTGTTGCAACCCCTGGTGCGCCTGCTGGTGCGCAACGGCGTCACCTACACCGTGCTGGCCGCTGCGCTGAAGCGCCTGTTTCTTGACGCCGCACAGCAAGAGCTTTTGCACCGTGGCATGGCCACCACCGACAGCGCCGTGTCGCTGCTGTCGGGTGTGCACCGGCGCGACGTGCGCGGGCTCACACGCACGGCACTGCCAGATTCGGCACCGCCGGCCCCGCTGGGGCTGGCCGCGCAGGTGGTGGCACGCTGGATGAACGCGCCCGAGTTCGGCAACGCCCAGGGCCAGACACGTGTGTTGCCCAAGGGCGGCGGCGCGGGCTCTTTTGACGCGCTGGTGGCCGGCGTCAGCCGCGACGTGCGGCCGCGCGCGGTGCTTGATGAACTGCTGCGCCTGGGCGTGGTGCAAGACACCGAAGCCGGCCTGGTGCTTGAAGGCACGGGCTTTGCCCCACGCCAGGGTTTTGAAGAAATGTCGTGGCTGTTTGCCGCCAACTTGCAAGACCATGCAGCCGCAGCCGTGGCCAACCTGCAAGGTGACGCCAATTTCCTGGAGCAGGCGGTGTTCGTGGACCAGATCAGCGCTGCGTCGGCCCAACAACTGCACACCGTGTCGGTGGCAGCGTGGCAGCAGGCCTTCAAGCAGGTGATGCAACAAGCGCAAGAACGTTTTGAGGGCGACGCGCCCCTGCCCCCGCAAGAGCGTCGCCACCGCGCGCGTTTTGGCGTGTACTTTTTCAGTGAGCGTGACGATGAAACCCATGCACCCCCTGCCCTTTGACATGCGGCGCACGAATCGCATGCAGCGCATGCGGCCGGCCACTCGCTTGCCAGCCTCGCTGCGGCTGGGCGTGCTGGCCCTGGTCAGCGCCCTGGGCCTGCTGGGCAGTGGCTGCGGTCCCGGTGTGGGCGGCACGGGCACCGGCGCCAGCGAAGGTTCACTGGACTACTTTGGCGCCCAGAGCACGCTGCTGTGTGAAAGCGACCTGGCCTTGTTGCTGCTTTGCCCCGGCAGTGCCGGCGCCCCGGCGCCCACGCCTGGCGCGGCTTCGGGCACGCTGGTGCGCTACTTTGCCGACAGCACCACGGCGCCGCGCATGCACCTGCGGGTAGAAGGCCAGCGCGGCGAGCTTGAAGCGCCTTGCGCACGGTTGCAGTTCAGCGGCGAATGGGGCCAGGTGCCGGGCCGTGGCGGGCGCTTTTATGGGGGTGCGGTGCTGGCCAGCACCCCGCTGCCAGCGTCACTGACGGCCACCCGCGCCGGCACTGGCATGGTGGTGGAACTGCGCGACGGTGACGAGCGCACGCTGCAGGCCCCGGTGCAGCTGGTGCCCGTGGCGGCGCCGCAGGTGGTGAGCTGCCCGTAGGCCGTCTCACGTTGTGGCGCTGAGGCGCCAACCCGCGCAGGGCTCGTCGTTGAAGCGACGCCATCACCGCTCGCCAGGCCGGTAGGGCTTCATCAACGCCTGCGGCACCTGCGCGCGGCGC
>CAZUKT010000340.1:4255-5503 GCA_964620975.1 uncultured Rubrivivax sp.
GGTGCCCAGTCCGTCAGGGCGTGGGCGCCGCCCCCGCCTGCAAAGGCCGCCAGTAGGCCCACAACCAGGTCTGGCCTGCGTGTTGAAACCAGCCACGTTGCAGGCCTTCAATGCCTTCCAGATGCACGGCCACTCGGCGCGAAGCGGGGCCGAAGAAGCTCACCAGACAAGCGCGCCCCAGTGTGGACATCTGCTGCACGGCGTGCCCGATATCGTCCATGTAATAAAGCACCTCACAGGCCACCACCAGGTCATAGCGCCCCCCGGTTGGGGCCGGCCAAGGCAGGGCGTCGAGTGCACCCACGCCAAAACGCGCCGCCGGCAAACGGGCACGGGCACGGTCCACCGCACGGGCGCTGACATCCACGCCGTCGAGCTGCTGGCACACCTGCGCCAGGTGGGCACTCTGGTGCGCCTCGCCACAGCCTATCTCCAGCAACGTGCCCACGGGCGCGGCCAGTGCCTGGATCAGCGCATTGGTATGGCGGAAGCGGGCCTGTTCACGGTCTGAAGCCATGTCCCAGGGGTCGGGCAAGGCGTAGAAGCGGTCCAGGGCCAGATGGTTGTCACCGCCGGGCCGCAGCCCACGCATGGCATAGGCGCGCCAGAGCCGCGCCAACAGCCGGCGCGCGGGTGCGTTTTCATGGGCCACACGTTGCAGCAGGGTCAGGGGCATGGGTGTGGCTTTCGGGTTGCGGGTCAGAGTTCCCAGCGGTGCTGGCGGCTGCTGGCCACGCGGCGTGCCGCCAGCGGCAGCAAGGCCAGCAGCTTGCGGCGAACCGCGCCGCTGGGCGCCAGCCGCCAGGCCCGGCGCGCCATCGCCAGCGCCTGGCGCCAGTGGCCGCTGAGCACCTTGCCACGTGCGGCCCGTGTCCAGGCCAGGGCCAGTGCGTGGTCCACATCGCACTGCGGCAGCGGCAGGGTACCCCGTGCCACGGCGGCTTGCACCACCGCGAGCGCGTCGTCGTAGCTGCGCCGCAAGTTGGACAGCCCTTGCTGGCCGCGCATCAGCCGTGCCAAGGGTTCGTCGACCAGCCCGATGCGGCACCGTGCTGCCACGCGGATATGAAAGTCGAGGTCTTCGGCGGTGACCAGGGCCTCGTCGAAACCGCCCACGGTGTCGTAGACGCTGCGGCGCATCAGCACGGTGGATGGGGTCAACGCCGGATGCGCCAGCACCCACTTCAGCACCGCGCCGTCCTCGGGCAACTCGCTGCGGCGGTAGTGGGCATGCAGGTCCCGATGCTG
>CAZUKT010000341.1:0-5472 GCA_964620975.1 uncultured Rubrivivax sp.
GCCAAAAATCATGGCGCTCAGCGCGTCGACCGTGCCGGGTACCGTGTCGCTGCGGTCGATTGACAGACCCTCGTTGCTCTCCGAGTTCACCGAGATCAAGACGATGCGTCTGGGCACCGGGGCCGATGGCGACTGTCCGCGCCCGAGCATGGACATCACCGCGCCGATGCCGCCCGCCTTGGCCACGTAGTCTGTGAGCCGGCGTGTCCCCAGGTTGTCCGATGCGCCACCATCTATGAGGTGGATGAACGGGCGCTGACCACCGGCAATCGATTCGAACTCGCCCTTTTGCAGTCGAACCCGCGCCGGGTCGGCGGCCACTGCGCTTGCACCTGACCCCTTTGGCGGCGGCTGCGCGCAGCTCTGGCTGTGGTTGCGCAGTGTCAGCGGGCTGAAGAGCACCGGCACGGCGCTCGACGAGGCCACCGCGACGGCCAGTGGCACGCGGTCAATCGAAGAACACAGCAGCGCCAGGCGATCCGACGTGAAGTTGAACTCGGCGCCGGTGGACAGGTCGGTGGCACCGATGATCAGATAAGGCCTGCCGGGGAGTTGGGCGAGTTGCCCGAAGGTCGTGCCCTTGAACAACGTGGTGTCCAGTTCCTCGGCCAGCACGTTGCCGCGGCCGTACCAGGGGGAGGTCAGCCGGTGCAGATTCTTCGGTGAGAGCGCCGCGCTGACGAGTTGACCCTGGAAGTCAAGGTCCAGGAAGTCGGCTGGAAATCGCGTCAAGTGCGCGCGTGCGCCGTGCTGCGCCAGATGTGCCGCGGCGACGCTGCCGCCCGAAACACCGGTCACCATGTCAATCTCGCGCGCCAGCGTCGTCTCTTGTCCTCGCCACAGGAAGGGTGCGGCGTCGAGTTCGCTCAATGCTGCATGTGCGAATGCGGCGGCCCTGGAGCCACCGCCGGAGAAGTTGGCGACGACCAGGACATCGGGCAGGCGGCTTGCATCGAACAACTGGGCCCACCCGTCATAGCGCACTGTCTCCTGGGCCGCCAGCGGTTCATTGGTCCAGGGCCGGGTGCTGGCGCAGCCAACGCTGCCGACAGCGATGCACACCACGGTGACAAGCCGGGCACAGAGACGCAAGGGCATCTGGTGATTCATGGTGGGGTCAGCCGCGCGTCGCGGTGTCAGCGCCTGGGGATGGGTCTTGGCGGCTCTTGGTGGCTCCTGGCCTAGGCCCGCGAGAGCGCCGACAACGGCGCCTGCACGGGGCTTGGCGCGACGGCCCGGTGGCGCAACAGCACCACCCCGAGCACCAGCATCCAGATCGGCAGCACGACGTTGTTCAGCGCGGCGATCGGCTCGACCCAAGGCGTCGCGTTGCGCAGCATGGCCAGCCCACCGAGCAAGCTGGCTGCCGAGCCAAGCACCAGCAGCCAGCGCGGCGAAGGCGCCGCCGCCCGTGTCAGCGCGATAGACGAGAGCAGAAAGAACGTGTTCAGGAACAGCTCGCCCAGGAACTCGCCGATGAAGTTGCCGAGGTAGCTGTTGGACGCGGCAAAGGCGGCGGCGATGGCCTCGCGCGCCGCGGGCGACGCGTCGGTGTAGGCCAGCGCGAGGTGCCAATGCAGGCTTGGCCAGCGCAGCAGGCCCGCCATCATGGTCAATGCACTCAGCACCGCCATGATCAGGGCCGCTCGGGCGACGTGGGGCGCAGCTTGCCGCCCTGCGGCGTAGACGCCCATCGCCGTGGGTATCAGCAGCAACGGGATCAAGCCATAAAGTACCCAGACCGCGCGTCCGGTGGGTCCCAGCGCCAGGAGCCTGGGCAGCACCTCGGCCGCCGGCAGGTCCAGCACCTCCGGGTAACCGAAGCTGCGCGCCAGATAGATGAAGACCGCAGAGAACAGCAGTGTCGCGGCGATCAGCGAACTGCCAGCGATCAGCGTGGCCACGCGCGATGAATTGATTGATTGACGATGCACCGTAGACTCCGTGAGACACCTTGGATGGCGTGCCCGCAGTGTCCAGCGCAAGGCCCGGGCCGGGAATGACAGGACGCGCCAATCAATTGACCCGACACGCCAGCTTGTTTGCCTGGAGGGCGCGCTGATGCGCGAGGCCACGATTGCGACGTCGTTGTTGATCGATTTCCTCGGCTTCCTGGGCCGTCGCGGCCTGGACGCTGAGACGGTCTGTCGTGCAGCGCAGATCGACCCGGATTTGGTCAGCGAGCCCAACTCGCGGGTGCCCGCCTCGGCGATGGAACGCTTGTGGGCGGCCGGTGAGCGGCTGACCGGCGACGCCGACCTGGGCCTGCACAGTGCGGAGTCCTACAACCCCGGCGCCCTGGGCATCGTTGGCTACGTGATCCTGAGCTGTGCTTCGGCCGATGAGGCGTTGGAGCGGCTGGCACGCTATGCGCCGCTTCTCAACGAGGGGCTTGTGGTCAGCATCAAACGCGAACCGGGCACGACGACCTGCTTGTTCGGCGCCGCAGAGGGCGTTGACAGTTTTCTGCGTCGCTCGCCTCGTCAGACCATCGAGACATTGGCCGCCGGTATCGTGCTCACGCTCGCCCGCTTGGCAACCCGACCGCCCGCGCCGATGGCCGTGACGTTTCAGCACGCCGGTCCGCCTTCCATTGCAGAGCACACGCGGCTGCTCGGATCCGTGGTGCGCTTCGATCAAGTGGAGAACGCGGTCGTGTACCCGGTTTCGGCGTTGGCGACGGGCATGCTTTCCGCAGACCCCTCGCTGCTGGAGGTGTTCGAGGGCGACGCGCGGCGTCGCCTCGAACAGCTCGAGTCACACGGTGCGGTGAGCGGACGCGTGCAGGCGATCGTTGCTGCGCGCCTGAAGGGAGAGGTGCCCAGCCTGGCCACCGTTGCGTCAGAGCTGGCGATGAGTGAACGGTCCGTGCAGCGCAGCCTCACCGAGGAGTTCACCTCCTACCGGGAAATCGTGGATGCAGTACGCAAGGATCTGGCGCTGTCACATCTGTCGCAGCCCGGCCGTTCTGCGACCGACGTCGCATTCCTGCTCGGGTTCTCGGAGCCCAGCGCCTTCACCCGGGCGTTTCGCCGCTGGACAGGCTCATCGCCTTCGCAGTTCAAGTGCGCGTGATGGAGCGGCTTGCCACGACATGTTCGTCTCATCCGGGCTTGAACTGAGACCATGGGCCCGACCTCAGCGCCCTCGCTTCACAGACGACCCACCAGCCCCCAGGCCAGGGCCGCCGCGAACAGCAGCACATAGGCGGCCGTGGCAGTCCACACCGTGCGCGACGCGCTCCTGGCATTGCCGCCGGCCACGACCAGCCCCAGCAGCGGCAGGGCCTGCTGGGCATGGATGCCCAGGAAGTGCGCCGGTCGCAGGTCGCCGCCCGCCAGCGACCAGCCGATGACCGGCAGCGCGGCGGTCTCGGGCGGCTGCAGGCCCGACAGCAGGCCACCGACGGTGGCGCCGAGCACGAAGGTCAGCACCAGGCCGATGAGCACGGCCAGCCGGTAGGCCGGCGCTCGCCGCGGGTCGGCGTGGCGCAGCAGCAGCCAGGCCAGTGCCGGCTGGGTGGCGGTGAGTGCCGTTGCACCCAGGCCCATCAGCCCGTAGAGCGCCCCGTGCAGGGGGTCGCCGACGTTGTAGTGCGAGCCTTGGCCGAGTCCGGCCTGAAGCGCGATGTAGGCGAGTTCGAAACTGGCGCTTCCGATGAGCACCCAGACGATCCAGTCCAGCGCGCGCAAGCGGCGCGCCGCCGGCAGCAGGTGGCCGACGAACCAGGCGGTGGTCAGCGCGAAGAGGCCCAGAGAGAGCGCGAACTTCATCGGCTTGAGCCAGACGTTGGCGCCGCGCAGCGTGCGCTCGTCCAATGCCCCGGCCAGGGCCAGCGGCACCAGCAGGGCGAGCAGCGCGAAGCCGAACAGCGCCAGCCGGCGCTCGCGCCGAAACAACTCGGTCACGGTGGCGGCGAACAGGGTGCGCAGCGACCGAGGCTCGGTGGTGCGCGGTATCAGCCTGGGGGCGTCGGGGGAGGAAGCGGCAGTGGAGTTCATGTCGGGGCTCCGATGAGTGCGGGTGGAAGAAGGGTTGGCAGGTGGAGGAGAAAGATCCGGCCGGGCGGCCTCAGGCTGCAGCGGGCACGACGCCCGCTGCGCGGCGGCGCCAGCGCTGGACCGGGGCGGCCAGCAGCACGAAGGCCAGCAGCCCCGCCGGGCCGAACAGGAAGGTCAGCACGAGCAGCGGCAGCAAGGCCAGGTGCGGCAGGCCGAGTTCGGCGCTGCGTTCGGCGATCCAGGCGCCGACGAAGAGGTCGAAGGCGAGGTAATGAATCCAGCCGGCGGTGAGCAGTTCCGGCACCGCAAACAGCCGCCGCACCTCCGCCAGCGAGCCATAACCGCCGTCGGCCATGCCATTGCGTGCGAACAGCACCACGTACGCAACGGCGAGCAGCAGCGGCACGACGCGGCCGGCAAACCAACGCGCCGCGCCAGCCCAGCGCGCCCGCGCAGGGGACACGGCCAGCACGGTCCAGCCGAACATCGCCAGGCCGTTGGCGGCGCCGAACAGTGCGTCGGGGGTGGGGAAGGAGGACGGGCTCATGTCGGATCTCCAGGGAGGTAAGGGGCCATCTTTCTGCGTGCAGCTGCGGGTAAGTGAACAGTGTTCAGATGGAGTATCGACTATCATCTGAACAGTGTCAAGTCACTACCTACTGCTTGGCCCGAGCCTGGGCCGCCGGAGCACGCCATGTCCCGCCTGTCATCCACGCGATCCTCTGCTGACGCAGTCGGCAACGACCCCGCGCCACGCGAGGCCTACCACCACGGCGCGCTGCGCGATGCCCTGATCGACGCCACCGAGGCCCTGATCGCCGAGCGCGGCGCCCAGGGGTTCTCGTTGCGCGAAGTGGCCCGCCGCTCGGGCGTCTCGCCGGCAGCGCCGGCCCATCACTTCGGCGATGCGGCCGGGTTGCTCGCGGCGGTCGCCAAGCTCGCCTTCGACCAGCTCACCGAGGCGCTCGAGGCCGGCAACGCGCGTGGCGGCGACGATCCGCTGGAGCGCTTGTGCGAACAAGGCGTGGGCTATGTCGGCTTTGCGCTCACCTGGCCCGGGCGCTTCGCACTGATGTTCCGCGCCGACCTGTTCAGCAAGGACGAGGCCCTGGTCGCCAGCGCAGATGCCGCCTACCAGGTGCTGGAGAACGGCATCCGCGGCCTTTACGCCCTGCCGCCGGAAGCGCCGCTGGTGCCGGCACAGCAGCACGCGCTGCACGCCACCTGGTCGATGGTGCACGGCTTCGCACACCTGATGCTCGCCGGGCAGTTCGATGCCGACCTGCCCCGCGGCGGCCGCTCGGCACTGGCGCGGCAGGCGGTGGCGCCGATGCTGCGGCAGCACCTCGCCCCGTTGCAGCCGCTGCCGCCTCGGACACGCCGCCGGCCGCACGGCTAACTCGGGCCTCCTGGGAGCGAGCGACTGGTCATGTCCGCCGCGAATGACTCCTGAGGGTCTGCAGCGTGAGGA
>CAZUKT010000342.1:0-5465 GCA_964620975.1 uncultured Rubrivivax sp.
CTTCTACAACGCTGTTCCACTCAAGCGTAAGACACGGCTGCACTTTCACGAATTCATGCGTGAAGTGCACCGCGAGTTGCAAGACCTGAAGGGCACCGTTGACCCGCTGGACGAGTTGGGCCGACGCATCGCGCGGCGCTTCCGGTTGATCTGCTTTGACGAATTCCACGTCAGCGACGTCACCGACGCCATGATCCTGCACCGCCTGCTGGCAGCACTGTTTGCCAACCGCGTGAGCATCGTCACCACCAGCAACTTCCACCCTGACGCGCTGTACCCCAACGGCCTGCACCGTGACCGCATCCTGCCGGCCATAGAGCTGCTGAAGGCGAACCTGCAGGTCATCAACGTCGACGCAGGCACCGACTACCGGCAAACCACGCTGGCGCAGCTGGAGATGTTCCACTGCCCGCTGGGCGAGGTGGCCGATACCGCCATGCAGGCCGCCTTCAACCGCCTGGCCGAAGCGCGTGACGAAGCGCCGGTGATGCACATCGAACACCGCGAACTGCGTGCGCTGCGCCGTGCGGGTGGCGTGGTGTGGTTTGACTTCAAGACACTGTGCGGCGGGCCGCGCTCCCAGAACGACTACCTCGAGATCGCCTCGCGTTTCCACACGGTGCTGCTGAGCAACGTGCCCGAAATGCCGGTGCGCATGGCCAGCGAAGCACGCCGCTTCACCTGGTTGGTGGACGTGCTGTACGACCGCCGTGTCAAGCTGGTGATGTCGGCTGCCGTGCCGGCCGAGCAGCTTTACACCGAGGGCCCGATGTCGCACGAATTCCCCCGCACCGTGTCGCGCCTGCATGAAATGCAATCGGCCGAGTTCCTGGCCCTGGCGCGGCGCGACGTGGACACGTCGCTCACCTGATGACGCTGCGCAACCCCACGGCGCTGGCATTGGCCTTGGCGGCAAGCCTGCTGCTGGCCACACCACAGGCTGCGCGCGCCCAAGGCACTGAACGCGATCGCATCCTGGCCGAGCGGCAGGCGGTTACCGCGCACTACGCGCAGCTCGAGCAGGCCTGTCAAGAACGTTTTGCCGTGACCGCTTGTGTCGAAGAAGTGCAGGCGCGCCAGCGCGAGGCGCTGTGGCCGCTGCGCGAGCGCGAGTTGCGGCTGGACGAGGCTGACCGGCAGCAACGCGCAGCCGTGCGCCGCGCTGCCGTGCTGGCCAAGCAGCAAGAGGCGGCCCGGCGGCCTGCTGCGCCGGCCAGCGCAGCGGTGCAAACGCGGCTGCGCGAGGCGCCGGCTTCGGCGCCGGTGGCCCATGTCACAAGGCCTGCCCGTGTGCCCACCGCCAGTGCGGCCCGGGCCAGTGAGGCCGAAGCCCGGGTGCAGGCCACGCAACAGCGCCGCAGCGCTGCCAAAGCCACACAAGAGCGTGTGGCCAGGCGGCTGGCCGAACGTGGTGCGTCTGGCCGCGCAGCGCCGCCCTTGTCGCTGCCGGCGGCCGGCAAAGCGGCCAGCGCAGCCACGCGCTGAGGCGCTGCCAGCGCCCGCTTCGGCTAGCGCACCGGGTCGACCCGCGCCAGCGCCAGCGACAGGTTGTCGCCGCCGCCCCGGGCGCGCTGGCGCGCCTTGCTGATGAGCATTTCGCTGGCTTCGCGCGGGGGCAAGGCATGCAGGATGGCGCCAATTTCCTTGGGCGTGAAGTAGTGCCACAGGCCGTCGCTGCAGGCCATCACCGTGTCGCCAAATTCGAGCTTGTCGATGTGCCACAGCGCCACCGGCGGGTCGGCGTGTGTGCCCAGGCAACCCGTCAGCAGGTTGCTCTGCGGGTGTGTGTTGGCGGCCTCTTCGCTGATCTTGCCTTCGTCAATGAGGCGCTGCACAAAAGAATGGTCGATGGTGCGGCGCATCATCTCGGCGCCCCGGTAGTGGTACACGCGCGAATCGCCGGCGTGCACCACGTCGCATTCCATGCCCGGGCTCACGCAAAAGGCGGCCAGCGTGCTGTGCGGCTCTTCTTCAGACGTGATGGCCGTGAGCTTGATCATGAGGTGAGACTCCAGCACCAACTGGCGCAGCATCTCGGCCGCATCGTCTTGTGCGGGCACGTAGCGCTCAAAGATCTGCCGGCAGGTGAGCAGCACCTGGTCTGCCGCCTTGCGCCCGCCGCTCTTGCCGCCCATGCCGTCGGCCACGATGGCCAGCACCGAGCCCTGGATGCGGGGGTGCGCGATGACTTCAACCTGGTCTTGCTGGTAGGCGCGGTCGCCGCGGTGCAGGCCCGTGGCCGCGCTGAATCTGAAGGTTTGTGCAGGGGGAGCCATGGCGGCGAATATAAACTCGCGGGCCCTGCTCTCGATGTGCATCAATGGACGAGAACCTGCATTCCCCGCAGCGCCGCCTGATCGAGTTGCGCATGGAACACGCCGACCTGGACGATCTCATTGACCGCAATGTGCAAGGCCTGCCCACAGACGAACTGGCGCTGCGCCGGCTGAAGAAACGCCGGCTGCTGCTGCGCGACCTGATCGCCCGCCTGCAAATGCAGATTGATCCCCCCGAAAACGCTTGAATCTGTGCCCGCCCCTGGCCGATGGCTGCCGCGGCGTGACGCCCCAGAACCTGGGCCTCCGCCTTGAGCGGTGACTTGGCCGCTGCCGTGGCGCGGGCCTTTGCCGACGACGGTGCGCTGGCCCGCAGCGACCCGCGCTTCTTGCCACGCGCCGCGCAGGATGAACTTGCGGCCCGCGTGGCGCAGGCTGTGCAAAACCGCGAAACCCTGGTGGCCGAGGCCGGCACTGGCGTGGGCAAGACATTTGCGTATCTGGTGCCCTTGATGCTGTCGGGCGGCCGGGCCCTGGTGAGCACGGCCACCAAGAGCCTGCAAGACCAGCTCTATTTGCGCGACCTGCCACGCCTGCGCGACGCGCTGGGTGTGCCTGTGCGCATGGCGCTGCTCAAGGGCCGCGCCAGCTACCTGTGCCGCTGGCGCCTGCAGCAGGCGCAGGAAAGTGGCCAGTTGCCGGACCGTTTTGCACTGCGCGCGCTCAACCGCGTGGCCCATTGGGCGCAGTCCACCCGCAGCGGCGACCTGGCCGAAATCGACGGCCTGGACGACCGCTCACCCGTCATCCCGCTGGTCACCTCCACCCGCGACAACTGCCTGGGCACCGAGTGCCCCGAATACCGCGCCTGCCATGTCATGCAGGCCCGGCGCGAGGCCATGGCCGCCGACCTGGTGGTGGTCAACCACCACCTCTTTTTTGCCGACATGGCCCTGCGCGACAGCGGCGTGGCTGAATTGCTGCCCACCGTGGACGCGGCGGTGTTTGACGAAGCGCACCAGTTGGTGGAAGCGGGTGTGCAGTTCCTGGGCACCACGCTGGCCACGGGGCAGGCCATAGACACGGCGCGTGACATCCTGGCCGCAGGGCTGCAACACGCCCGCGGCCTGCAGCCCTGGGCCGAGCGGCAAGCCGCTGTTGACCGCGCAGCGCGCGAATTGCGGCTGCACTGCGCAGGCCCCATGCGTGAAGTGCGTGGTTTGCTCAAGCGGCGCTGGGACGAATGCCTGCAGGGGCTGGACGACAAGCTGCAAGCACTGGCCGAAGCGGCCACCGCCGCAGCCGATGCCGTGGCGGCGGTGGCCGAAACGGCGCCAGACTTCCCCAAGCTGGAACAGCGTGCGCGATCGCTGGCCGTGTTGGCGCGTCACTTTTGTGCCGAAGCCGAGGCGGGGCATGTGCGTTGGGTGGATCTTTCGCCGCAGCAGGCGCGGTTGGTGGAGTCGCCGCTGGACATTCGCGACATGCTCACCGAGCAGCGGGCCGCGTCACCCAAGGCGTGGATATTTACATCAGCCACGCTGGGTGACGACGACGCGTTGTCGTGGTTCACCTCGGCCACGGCACTTGAAGACGCCGGCAAGCTGCGTGTGGGCAGCCCCTTCGACTACGCCGCCAATGCGCGCGTGTGGGTGCCGCAGCACATGCCGCTGCCCAACGCGCCGGGCCACCCGGCAGCCGTGGGCGCGCTGGCCGCTCGCTGTGCGGCGGCCTTGGGTGGCCGTACTTTTGTGCTGACGACCACGCTGCGCGTGCTGCCCGTGGTGGCCGAGGCCATCACCGCGCAAGCCGAGGCCGAAGGGCTGACGGTGTTGGTGCAAGGCACAGAGCCTCGGCGCGCCCTGCTGCAGCGTTTTGGCAGCGGCCAGGGCATGGTGCTGGTGGGCTCGCAGAGTTTCTGGGAAGGCATCGACATGCCGGGCGACGCTCTGCAGTGTGTGTTGATCGACAAGCTGCCGTTCCCGCCGCCCAACGACCCGCTGGTGGAGGCGCGCGTCAAGCAATTGCGTGAGCAGGGCAAGAACCCGTTTGAAGACTACTTTGTGGCCGAGGCGGCGGTGTCGCTCAAACAAGGCGCGGGGCGATTGATACGCACTGAAAGCGACCGCGGCCTGCTGGTGCTGTGTGACCCGCGCCTGCGGCAAATGCGCTACGGCCGCCGCTTGCTCGCAGCTTTGCCACCCATGGGCCAATTGAACGACGAAGCCGATGCGCTGGCCTGGCTGGCCGAGCTGGCTTCAGGCCACTGACCGCGCCCCAACTGGCGGGGCGGCCACAGCGGCTGCTACCAGAGCTGCCACCAGGCCTTGTTTTGCGAGACCAGGCCGTCGGTCAAGAAGCGGCTTTTGGGAAAGTTGGTGCGCAGCACGCGTTCGGCGGCATCGCGCAGTTCTTTCAACGCCATCTTGTCGTAGCTCTGCACCAGGATATACAGCGCTTCTTCCGTGGCCGGGGCCTGCTGGAATTCAGCCACGGTTTGCTGCGCCCGGTTGGCGGCTGCCACATAGGCGCCGCGCCTGAAGTAATAACGCGCCACGTGCACCTCGTATGAGGCCAGTGAATTGACGATGTAGGCCATGCGCTGCCGTGCGTCGGGCGTGTAGCGCGAGGCCGGATATTGCTCGCTCACCTGCTTGAAGGCCTGGAAGGCGTCGCGTGCCGCACGCTGGTCACGTTCTGACAGGTCTTGCCCTGCAATCACACCCAGCAGGCCCAGGTTGTCGTTGAAGTTGATGACGCCGCGCAGATACAACGCGTAGTCCAGCGCCGGGCTGGAAGGGTTGAGCTTGATGAAGCGGTCTACCGTGGCCAGCGCAGTGGATTTTTCGTCGGTGCGCCACTGCATGTAGGCCATGTCCAGCTGCGCCTGCTGGGCCATCAGCGAGCCTGCGGCCAGGCCTTCTACGCGTTCCAGCGTCTTGATGGCGCGTTCATAGCTGCCCGATTCCATGTCGTCGCGGGCGTCTTTGTACAATGTTTCTGCTTGGTTGGACGGGTTCTCGTCCTTGGGTGTGCTGCTGCAGCCCACGAGTTGCAAGCACATCGCGAGCATGGCCACGAGCGCAGCGCGCCACATCAGGGAAACGGTCATCGCGAATGCTGCCAAGGGAAACAAAGACGGCGGATTATAGGGAGACCGACTCGGCGTCCTCATGGGCCGGGCAGGCA
>CAZUKT010000343.1:0-5464 GCA_964620975.1 uncultured Rubrivivax sp.
CATCAGCGTGGGCGTGGCCGACATAGAAGCCGACGAGAGTGCTTCCGAAGGGCTGACCACTGTCGACCGACTGCTTTACGACGCCAAGCGATCGGGACGCAATCGGGTGGTTTCTTCGTAGCTGATGAGATGGGCTGTCAGGCGTCAGGCGACCCGCTGTGCAACAACTTTGCGGCCCGCCCCAAGCTCAGCGCGCAGCGCGCTCGGCCAGGCTCCCCAATGGCTTCGAATGGCATGCGGCAGCGCACTGGGCTCCGAGTACCCCAGTTTGTCGCAGCGGCTGGAAAGGGGCAGCACTGCAGGGGCCAACGTCATTGGCGCCTGTGCAGATTTACGCCGGCTCTGCCGGCGAGGCACCGCTCACATAACGCGCCACCAGCGCGGGCAGCGTGCGGGTGTCTATGGGCTTGGCCACGTAGTCGTCGCAACCCGCAGCCAGCGCACGCTCTTTGTCACCCGACATGGCAAACGATGTCACGGCCACGATGGGCACGGCGGCGGTGCTCGCGTTGGCCTTGAGCATCTTGGTCAGCGCAAAGCCGTCTATGCCGGGCATTTGCAGGTCCATCAAGATGAGCTGGGGCATCTTCTTTGCGATGGCGGCCAGGGCTTCTTGCGCGTCGGTGGCGGCCACCACGTCGTAGCCGTGGAACTGCAGCAGGTGCGTCAGCAGCGCCAGGTTGGGCGGGTGGTCGTCCACCGCCAGTATCGTTTTGTTGTTCATGATTTGGCCTCCGTGTCCTGCGGCGTGCTGCCCGCGTGCTGCGGCAACACGGCATAAAACTCACTGCCCTTGCCGATGATGCTGCTCACGCCCACCCAGCCGCCCTGGGCTTCAACCAGGCGCTTGGTCAGCGCCAGCCCCAGGCCCGTGCCCTGGTGGCGCTTGGCCGTGCCGGCTTCAAGCTGCTCGAACTCAGCAAACAGGCGGCCGATGTCCTTGGGTGCAATGCCCACCCCGCTGTCGCGCACCTCCAGCCTGAACATGCCGGCGGGCTCGGCCCGCGTGTGGATGTGCACCAGCGCGCCTTCGTGCGAAAACTTGATGGCGTTGGAGACGTAGTTGTAGAGCACCTGCTTGAAGCGCCCCGGGTCCAGCTGCACCCCGGTGAGCAAGGGGTCGTGCTGCAGTGTCAGCACCACCCGGCGCTTTGCCGCCACGCCTTCCAGCGTGGCGCACAGCTCGCGCGTGAGCAAGCCCAGGTCCACCGGCTCGGGGTTGAACTTGAGCTTGCCCGACTCCACACGCGCCAGGTCCAGCACGTCGTTGATGAGCTGCAGCAGGTGCTTGCCGCTGCTCAGGATGTGGCCCGCAAACACCTTGTACTGGGTGGACCCGGGGTCCACCACACCGTCTACCAGCAATTCACCAAAGCCGATGATGGCGTTCAGCGGGGTGCGCAGTTCATGGCTCATGTTGGCCAGAAAAGCGCTCTTCAGGCGGCTGGCTTCCTGGATGCGCCGGTTCTCGAACTCCAGCTCGGCGCTGCGCGCCTGCAATTGTTCGGCCCGCTTGCGTTCGGTCACGTCACGCACCGACGCCAGATTGGCGCGCTCTTCGTCCCAGTCCATGCGCACGATGCGCATCTCGCAGATGCGGTCGCCGTCGGCGCGCTGGATGTGCACTTCGGCAGGCTCGTCGTCGCGCACTGAAAAGCCCAGGGGCTCGCCCAGCAGTTCTTCGCGGCTGCGGCCGAAAAGGTCTACCGCCGCCTGGTTGACATAGCGCACCACGCCATCGTCGTTGACCACCAGGATGGCGTCGGGCGTGGCGTCCAGCACATGCTGAAACTGGCGTTGCTGCTCGCGCTTGCGGTCGATGATCTGCGCCACGCTGCGCCAGAACAGGCGGCTGTGGGTTTCGTGCTTGGCAAACAGGTCTTCGGCGCCGTGTGCCATGGCGCGGGCGCGCAGCACCTCGTCGGCCAGGCCCGACACCGCGATGATGGGTGTCTTCTGGGCCCGCTGCCGAACGTGGCGCACCGTGTCGGCGCCGCGCGAATCGGGCAGGTTCAGGTCCAGCACGATGGCGTCCATGGCCGTGTGGGCCAGCGCCGCATGGGCCTCTTTCAGGGTGCTGGCGCGCACCACATCAAAGGCCGGCGCATGGGCGGCGGCCAGGTGCTCGCAGGCCAGGTTGGCGTCGCCCGCGTTGTCTTCCACGAGCAGGATGCGCCGGCGCAAGCCCGCAGCCTGCCCCATGCGGCTGCCAGGGCCCAGGTCCTTGCGTGAAACGTCCATGCGCGTAAGCGGTTGTCTTGGTGCTGACGCGTGCCGGTCAAAGCGCAGGCTGCGGGTTGAACATGCCACCCAGCCGCGAGCGTTCTTCGTCAAACGTGTAGGTGGGCGCGCCCGAAAGAATGCCGTGCACGCCCCTGAACGGCGCCAGCACATGCATGCCGGTGTGGTCGATGACGTATTCGCGGATGTTCTTGTCGTGTGCCGTGCCGCGCATCTTCAGCACCGTCAGGCCGCGCCGCATCTGGCCTTGCAGCTCTACATAACGCAGCAAGATGATGGTGTCGGTGATGGTGGAGATGTGGGTTTCGGTGATGGACTCGCTGCCACCGGCCAGCATGCTGGTGGTGTTGGTGAACAGGCCCGTGATCTCCAGGTGCTTGATGGTGCTGGTCAGGGCGATGACAAATTCGCGGAAGGACTTGGGCGTGCTCACGCGTTCAAAGGCCGACATGCTGTCGATGGCCACGCGCTGGGGCTTGAAGTCGCGCATGTCGCGCTTGATCTGCAACAGGTGGTCTTCCAGGCCCATGACCTCGGGGTAGCGGCAGATGATGTGCAGCAGGCCGTCTTTTTCGGCCTGCTCAAAGTCAACGCCCCAACTGGCGGCGTTGCGGGTGAGTTGTTCGCGGCTTTCTTCGGCCGCAAACAGCAGCGCGCGTTCACCGGCTTCAATGGCGGCCTTGATGTACTGCGACACCATCAGCGTCTTGCCCGTGCCGGTGGCACCACTGACCAGGATGATGCTGTCGCGGTACATGCCGCCGCTGCACATGGCGTCGATCTCGGGCACACCCGACGACACACGCACGTTGGACGAATGCTGTTTCAGTTCAATGGCCGACAGCGGGATGATGGTCACGCCGTCTTCGCTGTCGATGGTGAAGGGGTACTCGCCCTTGTGGTGCGTGGCACCGCGGAACTTCAGGATCTCTACCGTGCGGCGGCGTTTTTCGTGTTCGAGCCGGTTGCGCAGCAGGATCACGTTGTCGGCCACAAACTCTTCCACGCCCCAGCGGCCCACGCCGCCGTCTTCGTCGGTGCGCTCCATGGTGACGAGCGTGGTCACGCCCAGCAGGCGCAGGCCGGCGGCAATGCGGTGCAATTCACGGCGTATCACGTTGGCGTCGGTGAACTGCGGAAACAGCGCACCAATGGCGTCCAGGATCACGCGCTTGGCGTTGACCGAGCGGATGGCGTTTTCTATGCGCGCCAGCAACGCAGAAAGGTCGTAGGGACCGGCGGCCATGGTTTCTTCGCCCGGCTCGGGCGTGGCGTCCACCACGGCGATCTGCTTGTTGGTGAGCAGGCCTTCCAGGTCCCAGCCAAAGCTGCGCACGTTCTGCATCAGGTCGGCCGGTGCTTCTTCAAAGGTGACGAACACGCCGTGTTCGCCGTAGTCGCGCACACCGGCCAGCAAGAACTGCAGCGCCATCACCGTCTTGCCGCTGCCGGCAGTGCCGGCCATCACGGTGCTGCGGCCCCGGGGGATGCCGCCGTTGGCGATCTGGTCAAAACCAACAATCCCTGTGGGGAGCTTGGTCAGCTCCATCGGGGGGTGCTGTGCCGTCATGCGCGGGCCTCCTTGTTGATCGGCTCCACGTTCAGGCCCAGCAGCACCTTTTCACGGTCGGACAAGTCGCCAATGATCTTGCGGATGGGCTCGGGCAAGCGCTTCACCAGGGTGGGCGTGGCCAGGATCTTGTCGTGTTCGGCCAGCGCGGGGTGTTCGAGCACATCGATCACCTCCACCTCGTAGGCGCCCTGGATGTCGGTTTCACAAATGGCGCGCAGGTTGTTGATGGCACGCTGCGATTGCGGCGTGCGGCTCGTAATGAACAGGCCGAGCTTGAAAGTCATCATAGTGCGGAGTCCTCCAAAGTGCGGCGCCGGTGGCCAACCCGGTAGTAGTCGACCAGCAGTCCCATCATTTCCAGCGCGAGCAGCCGCGATTCATAGACGATGGACCGTGCGTGTGAATCCGAATGCACGGCCAGCGCCTGGTCCAGCGCGGCCACGTGCACGTCAAGCAGGTCACGCGGGCCACCGCCCGCGTCGCCCAGAGTGGTGACGATGATTTCCTTGGCCGGCCCGGGCGCGTTCACACGGTCGGCGGCGCGCACGAGGTAGGGTTCGAGCAGCGCGTAGTAAGAACGCACAAGCTGCCCAAAGGCCTGCGGCTGGCGTTGCGCCAAGGCGCCTGTGCCTGCCATGGCCGCCGTGATGCTGGTGCCCAGGGTGTCTGACGACAGCCTGCGGTAGCGCGCCAGGGTTTCTTGCAGGTCTCGCAACTGGGCGTCGCGTATGCGGGTGATGGCGTAGCCGATGGCGCGGCGCAGGTTCTGCGCGCGCACGTCGGCCTTGGGCAGGTAGTCTTGTGCGCCGGCATCGATGCAGGCCATGGCCAGGTGTTCGTCGTCGGTACCCGTGAGCACCACGATGGGCACCTGGCTGGCGATGTTGCGCACGGCCTTCACGGCGTCCACGCCGGTGCAGTCGGGCAGGCGCAAGTCGAGCACCACCACGTCCACCGGGTGCGAGCGCAGGGCCTGCACCGCAGCGGCCATCAAGGGCACGTGCACGATCTCGAAGCTGTCGCGCTCAGACTCGTTGAGCAGCTCGCCCACAAGCTGTGCGTCGCCGGGGTTGTCTTCCACCAGCAGCAAACGCTGGGGTTGTGGCGCCTGCATCTTCATGCGGCAAGGCCAGCAGGGGCAGCACACCCGGCAGCGCCCAGGCGCAGCGGCAACGGATCAAACATGAAGAGGCCTCAGGGCTGAGCGGGCGCAGTGTTGCAAGGGTCGCGGAGCCGCTTGCGGTGCAACAGCCATGCACCGTGTCGCGAGCCCCAGCGGGCGCGTTCTGCGCACCGGGCGCCCGACTGTTCGGACACGCCCCTTGCGCCGCTGTGGCACCGCAGGGTGCGAGCGCCACGGGTGCGATGGTGAGCATTTGAGGAGTTCACACCATGACAATTGTCAAAACATCGGCACATGCTGCGGGCCGGCCGTGGCCCGGTGCGCATTTGCCACGTGGGCCACGCCCCGGGGCTTTGAAAGGGCTTTCAGACTGCGCCGCGCCATGCCGCAGCGCCGTGGTTCAGGGCAGCTTGACCACCGTGAACCAGAAGCCTTCAACGCTGCGCACGATGGACTGGAACGCGTCCAGCCCAACCGGCTTGGTGACGTAGCAATTGGCGCCCAGGTTGTAGCTGCGCGAGATGTCC
>CAZUKT010000344.1:0-5440 GCA_964620975.1 uncultured Rubrivivax sp.
CCTGATCCCCAACCCGGCCAACTACTTTGTGGGTGGCGACATCTCCAAGGGCCTG
Organism: uncultured Rubrivivax sp.; assembly: GCA_964620975.1. Taxonomy (GTDB): domain Bacteria; phylum Pseudomonadota; class Gammaproteobacteria; order Burkholderiales; family Burkholderiaceae_C; genus Rubrivivax. The sequence goes on from CAZUKT010000344.1 coordinate 56, forward strand.
GTCGGCGGCGGCAACATGGCTGCGGTGCACCTGTCGGGCGCGCTGGGTGGCAACTGGTTCCTGGGCTTCATCTCGGCGGTGGCCTTTGCCACCATCCTGGCGGTGGTGGCTGGCCTGACGCTGTCGGGCGCCTCTGCCGTGTCGCATGACCTGTACGCCAGCGTGTGGCGCAAGGGCCGTGTCGACCAGGCCGATGAACTGCGTGTTTCCAAGATCACCACCGTGTGCCTGGGCGTCATCGCTGTGGCGCTGGGTATCGCCTTCGAAAAGGAAAACGTCGCTTACATGGTGATGCTGGCCTTCGTGATTGCGGCCTCGGCCAACTTCCCGGTGCCGTTCATGTCGGTGCTGTGGAAGGGTTGCACGACCAAGGGCGCTGTCACCGGCGGCTTTGTCGGGCTCATCGCTGCCGTGACGCTGACCATCGGTTCGGCCAGCGTCTGGGAAGCCGTGATGCTCAACCCCAAGGGCTCGGCCTGGTTCCCGTACAACTCGGCGGCCATCTTCTCCATCCCGGCGGCCTTCATCACCATCTGGCTGGTGTCGCTGATGGACCGCAGTGCACGCGGCGATGCTAACCGTGCCGGCTACCCGGCGCAAGAAGTGCGTTCCGAGACCGGCATCGGTGCCTCGGGCGCCAGCGGCCACTAAACCAACCTGAGCCCTTCGCGGGCTCCTTGCCACAGGGGCTGCTGTCGTATCGTCAGCAGTCCCTTTTTCATTGGGCTGACCCATGACAACCGTGGTCGCCGAGACCCAGCGCGAGATGCTCTCGCTGGTGACGGCACGCATCACCGACACCTATTTGCGCAAGCCGTATTACGTGGACGGCGGTGCCGACCTCGTGAGCGTGTGCCGCGAGCTTTCACAACGTGGCCTGACGCAGGCCCTGGTGCGTGACGTGAAGGACGGCGCCGAGCGCCTGGGCATGTTCACCACCACCGACTTGCGCGACGCCCTGCTGCGCGCCGTGCCACCGGCCGAACTGGCGGTGCGCGAGGTGGCGCACTTTGACCTCATCGGCGTGGCTGCCGACGCCGACCTGTTTGAAGCCCTGTGGCTGATGGTGCGCCACCGTGTGCACCGGCTCATCGTGCGTGATGTCAGCGCTGCCGGCTCGCCCGTCATTGGCGTGCTGGGCCAGCTGGACCTGGTGAGTTTTGTGGCCAACCATTCGCACATCGTGGCGCTGCAGATTGACGACGCCGGCACCGTGGCCGAGCTGGGCATGGCGGCCGAACGCATTGACGAGATGGTCAGGCTCATGCACGGCAGCGGCATCCGCATCGAACGTGTCACGCGGCTCGTGAGCGAGTTGAATACGCGCCTGTTTGCGCGCCTGTGGGCGGTGCTGGCGCCGCCTGACGTGGTGGCCAACACCTGCCTGCTGGTGATGGGCAGTGAAGGCCGGGGTGAGCAGATCCTGAAGACCGACCAGGACAACGCGCTGCTGGTGCGTGACGGCTTTGTGCACCCCGGGCTTGATGCCCTGGCCGGCGACTTCAACGCCGCACTGGCCAAGCTCGGGTACCCGCGCTGCCCCGGTGACATCATGCTCACCAACCCGCTGTGGCGGCAGCCGCTGGCGGCCTTCAAGGAGACCGTGCGCGACTGGATCTACAGCAGCCCGCAAGCCACCCCCACCGCCAGCCAGAACGACGGGCCCATGCACCTGGCCATCTTCTTTGACGCTGCCTGTGTGGCCGGTGACGCCAGCCTGCTGCAAGAGGCCCGCAGCTACCTGGACCGCATCCTGTCGGGCCAGGACCAGTACCTGGCACGTTTTGCCGCCGCCGCTGACCAGTTTCAGGAGCCTGGCAACTGGTTCAAGCGCCTCACCACCAAGCGCGACGAGCAGCCGCTGGACCTGAAGAAACTGGGCACCTTCCCCATCGTGCACGGTGTGCGGGCGCTGGCGCTGCAGTACGGTGTGCGCGAACAAGGCACGGCCGCCCGCGTGGCCAAGCTTGTGGCCTTGCAGCGGCTGGAGGCCGATCTTGCGCGTGACCTGGTGGACGCGCTGCACCTGCTGATGGGCATACGCCTGACACACCAGTTGCGGCAGCGTGCCCAGGGCCAGGCGGCGAGCAACGAGGTGCGTCCGTCAGCGCTGAGCACGCTCGAACGCGAGCCGCTGCACGACGCGCTGGCCATCGTCAAACGCTTCCGCAGCTTCTTGCGCCAGCACTTCAAGTTTGACGCGCTCTGACCACTTGGCCATGAAGCAACCCCGGCTGCTTGCCCAACGCCTGCTGGCGCTGTTTGGTGCGGGCTGGCTGCTGTTTGACTTTCCGCTGCTCAAGGTGTGGCTGGCCGACACCACGGTGCTGGGCCTGCCCTTGCTGCCGGCGGCGCTGTTTGCGGCCTGGGCCTTGCTGATCGGCCTGCTGGCGGTGTTGATGGAAAGGCGCGCCGACCCGCACGCGCCCGGCACCACCAGCGCTGCCCCGCACGAATGAGCCCCGTGGCCCCGCACGCCGCCGCCCATCTGCCGCCGGCCCTGGTGCTGGGGGCGTCTCTGGCCTACCTGCTGGCCTTGTTTGCGGTGGCCTGGTGGGCTGACAGGCGTGCCGCTGCCGGCCGCAGCGTCATTGGCAACGCCTGGGTTTATGCGCTCAGCATGGGCGTGTACTGCACGGCCTGGACCTATTTCGGCAGCGTCGGCCGCGCCGCCAGCGGCGGTGTCTGGTTCCTGCCCATCTACCTGGGCCCCACGCTGGCCATGGTGCTGGCCTGGCTGGTGCTGCGCAAGATGGTGCGCATTGCGCGCACATGGCGCATCACGTCCATCGCCGACTTCATTGCCAGCCGCTACGGCAAGAGCCGCCTGCTGGCGGGGCTGGTGACGCTGATTGCGCTGGTGGGCGTGGTGCCCTACGTGGCGCTGCAGCTCAAGGCCGTGGCCAGCGGCTACCTGCTGCTCACGGGTGGCACCGCGCACGCGCCTGGCGCGGCCTTGGGCGTGGACGTGACGCTGGTCATTGCGCTGGTGCTGGCCGGTTTCACCATCGCATTTGGTACACGGCACCTGGACAACACCGAACGCCATGAAGGCCTGGTGGCGGCCATTGCCACGGAGTCGGTGATCAAGCTGCTGGCCTTCTTGCTGGTGGGCGGCTTTGTCACCTGGGGCTTGTTCGCCGGGCCGGCCGACTTGTTTGCGCGTGCCCTGGCGCAGCCCGAGATCGCGCGTGTGCTGCACGCCGACCCGGCGCGGCCCTTTGCCTTTGACCAGTGGTTTGCGCTGCTGCTGCTGGCGGGCCTGAGCGTGCTGCTGTTGCCGCGCCAGTTTCAGGTCATGGTGGTGGAAAACGTGGACGAAGGCCACATCCGCCGCGCCGCCTGGGCCTTTCCGGCCTACCTGCTGCTGATCAACCTGTTTGTGCTGCCCATTGCGCTGGGCGGGCTCTTGTACTTTGGTGCCGCCGGCGGGGCGCCAGGTGCAGCCGGTGCCAACGCCGAAACCTTTGTGCTCAGCCTGCCGCTGGCGGCGGGCATGCCGGCGCTGGCCTTGCTGGCGTTCATCGGGGGCCTGTCGGCGGCCACCGGCATGGTCATCGTGGAAGCCATTGCCGTGTCCACCATGGTCTGCAACGACCTGGTGCTGCCGGTGCTGCTGCGTTCGCGCCGTTTTGCAGCGGCGCGCCCAGGCAGCGACCTCACCGCCACGCTGCTCTTCATACGCCGCGCCGTCATCGTGGGCCTGCTGCTGCTGGGCTGGCTTTACTTTCGCATTGCCGGCGAGGCCTACGCACTGGTCAGCATCGGCCTCATCAGCTTTGCCGCCGTGGCGCAGTTTGCGCCCGCGCTGCTGGGTGGCATGTACTGGAAGGGCGGCACGCGCAACGGCGCGCTGGCCGGGTTGGCGGGCGGCGCGCTGCTGTGGGCCTACACGCTGATGCTGCCGTCGATTGCCAAGAGTGGCTGGATGGACGCCAGCTTCCTGCAGCACGGGGCCTTTGGCCTGGCCTTGCTCAAGCCCGAGGCGTTGCTGGGCCTGGTGGGCATGGACAACCTCACCCATGCGCTCTTCTGGACCCTGCTCGTCAACGCCGGGCTCTACGTGGGCGTGTCACTGGCCTGGCCACCGCGCGCCGCCGAGGCGAGCCAGGCCTTGCTGTTTGTGGACGTGTTCGAGCGCGCCGCGCACGACCGCGTGTTCTGGCGCGGCCGCGCCCAGGCGGCTGACCTGGTGGCGCTGGTGGGCCGCTTCATGGGCCCGGCGCGTGCGCAGTTGCTGTTTGCCGCGCACACACGTGACCAGGGTGGCCTGCCGGCCGAAGCCGACCCCAAGCTTGTGCAGTACGCCGAAACGCTGCTGGCCGGCGCCATCGGCAGCGCGTCGGCGCGTGTCATGGTGGCCAGCGTGGTGGAAGAAGACACCCTGGACCTGAGCGACGTGATGCATATCGTGGAAGAAGCCAGCGAACTGCGTCAGTTGAACGAGCAGCTCAAGAGCCTGGACCGGCTCAAGGACGACTTCATGAGCAGCGTCACCCATGAGCTGCGCACGCCACTGACCAGCATCCGCGCCCTGACCGAACTGGTGCGCGACGAGCCCGAGATGGAAGCGGCGCAACGCCAGCAGTTCCTGGGCCTGGTGGTGGCCGAGGCCGAACGCCTGAGCCGCCTGGTCAACCAGGTGCTGGACATGGCCAAGATCGAGTCCGGCCACGCCGACTGGCTCAGCGCCGACGTGGACCTGGGCGCCTTGCTGGAGCAGGCGCTGCTGACCACGGCCGAGATCTTCCGCGAGAAGGGCGCTGCCGTGCATCTGCACAAGCCCAACGCCGTGCCCATGCTGCGTGCCGACCCCGACCGTTTGTTGCAAGTGGTGCTGAACCTGCTTTCGAACGCCGCCAAGTTTTTGCCCACCCAGGGCGGCCGCGTGGATGTACGCCTGGCGGCGGACACGCTGGGCCTGACAGTGGAAGTGCAAGACAACGGTGCGGGTGTGCCGGCGGCGCAGCGCGCGCTCATCTTCGAGAAATTCCGCCAAGGCGGCGACGCCAGCAACCGCCCGCAAGGCACGGGGCTGGGCCTGCCCATCAGCCGGCAGATCGTGGAGCATTTCGGGGGCCGCATGGAACTGCGGCCTGACAACGGTCAAGGTGCGTGTTTTGCGTTCACGCTACCTTGGCAGCCCCCAGAGCCGGCACCTGCAGGTGCACAAACGGCCAGTGACGGAGACAAGACATGAGCACCAAGATCCTGATCGCCGATGACGAGCCCAACATCCTCATCTCGCTGGAATATTTGCTCAAGCGCGAGGGCTACGCCGTGCACGTGGCGCGTGACGGCCAGGAAGCGCTGGACGTGATGCGCCGCGAGCGGCCGCGCCTGGTGCTGCTGGACGTGATGATGCCGGGCAAATCGGGAAACGAG
>CAZUKT010000345.1:0-5429 GCA_964620975.1 uncultured Rubrivivax sp.
CCGGGTGCAGGCTGACCTGCACACCGTTCATGTGCACCACCTCGCCATACGCCAGGCCTTGCAGGGTGATGCCGCCCAGCCGCGCGCGCAGCACGCCTTCGCTCACGGCCGTGGCCAGGTAGGCGCCGTGGCCGCGCCGGGCGTGGTCGGCATGGGCGTGCGTGAGCACGGCACGCGCCACCGGGCGCCAGGGGTCGATGTAGAAGCCGCCGGCAGGGCAGTACAGGCCCTCGGGGCGCTGCACGATGAGGTCACCGGCGGTGTCCACGGCCTCGTGCACGCAGGCAGGCTGGGTCAGGCCGGCCGCAACGGGCTTGCCGCCAGGGGCGACAAGAATTCGGCCTGCATGTCCAGCGTCGACCGCTGCCCCAGGTCGGCCCGGTGCGCCAGCAGCCAGCGCTCGCAGGCGCTGCGGCCCAGCGCGTGCAGCGCCTCCAGAAACGCGCGGTCGGTGTTGAGCTTGCTGGACGCGTGCAAGGGCGCCAGGCCGGCGTCGTCAGCCACCATGTGCAGGCGCAGGTTCTTGTATTCACCCGGGTCCACGCGGCCCTGATCCAGCAAGCGCTGCACAAAGGCAATGGCGCGCATCTCGCCCACCAGGCCGGCGTTGAAGGTGATCTCGTTCACACGGTCGGCTATTTCTTCGGGCGTGTCGGGTGTGCCGGGGCGGTGCAGCGGGTTGATCTTGACGAGAAGAATGTCCAGCGCCTCGGTGTGATAAATCAGCGGCCACAGCGCGGGGTTGCCGCTGTAGCCACCGTCCCAGTACGGTTGCCCGTCAATTTCCACCGCACGAAAGATCTGCGGCAGGCAGGCGCTGGCCAGCAAGGCGTCGATGCTGATGTCGCGCCTGTCAAACACCCGTGGCTGCCCGGTGCGCACGGCGGTGGCGGTGACAAACAGCGACAGCGGCCCGCTCTGCAGGTGCTGCGGCCGCACGTGTCGGCTCAGCACCGCGCGCAAGGGGTTGCTGCCCCCGGGGTTGAACTGGTAGGGGCTGAAGCTGCGCAGGAACTGCTGGCCCCAGGCGTAAAAGGGGTTGGCTTCGAGGTTGAACGCGGCCAGGCCCTTGGTGGGTGCAGCCCAGGCGCCAAAGCAGCCGCCATAGGCCGACTGCGTGCCGGCCACGTCCATCCAGAACGCCCGCAGCGCGGCCTGCGCGCCGGTGCGGCCCCCTTCAGCCCAGCCGGTGGCCATGACGGCTGCGTTGAGCGCGCCCGCACTGGTGCCCGAGACCCCGGCCGGCACGATGCCTTCGTCGTCGAACAAACGGTCCAGCACGCCCCAGGTAAAGGCGCCGTGCGAGCCACCCCCTTGCAGCGCCAGGTCCAGGGCCAGGGGCCCGCTGGCCTGCCGCCTGCGCGGGGTCTTGCGCGGGGTCTTGCGCGCCGGCTTGGCGCTGGTCTTGGCGGTGGTCTTGCGGGCGGGTTGGGGCGGTGGGCGTGTGCGCATGCCGCGAGCGTAGCCGCATCGGGGCTGTCATCGACGTCGGCAAGGTCGAGGGTAGCGACGGCAGCGGCGGCAGCGGCTCGGCGGCTCAGCGGCCATAGCGGCCGTCAATACCGTCCGGTGATGCCCGCCACCCGCAAGTAGATGCTGGCGCCAAAGGCGATCAAGGCACGGCGCAGCCAGCCACGCAGGCCGGCCCGGGCCGGTGCGCCCGTCACCTCGGCAGACACTGCAAAGGTGGCCTCAAAACGTGCGGCCAGCGCTTGCGCAAATTCAGCGTCGCGCACCACCACGTTGGCTTCCAGGTTCAGCAGCAGGCTCAGTGGGTCGATGTTGCTGCTGCCCACGGTGGCCCAGTCGTCGTCCACCAAGGCCACCTTGGCATGCAAGAAGGCAGGCGTGTACTCGAAGATGCGCACGCCGTTGAAGCGCAATTCGTCATACAGCACCTGCGCCGCCAGGGCGGCAATGCGGTAGTCGATCTTGCCCTGCAGCAGCAGCCGCACACGCACGCCGCGCCGCGCCGCATGGCGCAGTGCACGCATGAAACCGCGGCCCGGATAGAAGTACGGCACGGCAATGTCCACGCGTGTGCGGGCATGGCGAATGGCCTCGACATAACTGCGCTCTATGGACCGGCGCTGGCGCAGGTTGTCACGCACCAGAAAAGCGGCGCGCATGGGCTGCGGCGCCACCTGCGGCACCGTGGACACCGCACCGCGCAGTTGCCGCAGCAGCCCGCGGGCTTCGGCCACACGCTGGCCGCTGCGTGCCAATTGCCGGAACTCGGTGCGCCAGTTGCGCACCATGTGCGCACGCGCCCACATGGCACGTGCCGTGGCCTGCACCGCCGCCACCAGTGGGCCACGAAGGGCCACCGCAAAGTCCAGCCTTGGCGTGTCTTGCCAGCCGTGGTTCATGTCGTTGCGGTCGTCGATGATGTTGATGCCGCCGACAAAGGCCTCGGCCTCGTCGCACACACACAGCTTCTGGTGCAGGCGGCGCAGTTGCCCCGGCTGCAGCCATGAAAACCAGCGGTCCAGCGGGCGGAACACTTCCAGCTGCACGCGCGTGCCAACAAACAACTGGCGCACATGGGCCATGGTCTTGATGGAGCCAAAACCGTCCACCACCACGTGCACCGCCACGCCACGCGCGGCGGCACGTGTCAACGCGGCCGCCACGGCCTGCGCGGCAGGGTCGTCATGGAAGATGTAGGTGGCCAGCCAGACTTCGTGCTGCGCGGCGTCAATGGCCGCCTGCATGCGCGGAAAAAGTTCGTCGCCGCCTTGCAGCAACTGCACCTGGTTGCCGCCCACAAACAGCGGCGCGGGCACGCTGGTCCAGGCACGCAGGCGGCTCAGGTCGGGGGCTGCCATGTCAGGGCCGCCCGGCCGCCACGAGGTCTGGGCAGACGCCCCGGACGCCGTGAAAGAAGTGAGTGCGGTGTGGTTTCACATCAGCAAGGCTCAAGTTCGGCCACCAGGGGCAAGTGGTCTGACATGCGCGCCCAGGCCGTGCCACGCGGCACCATGGTCGACACGCAATTCAGGCCACGCAGGTAAAAGCGGTCCAGCGCAAACACCGGTGCCAAGGACGGGAACGTGGGGGTGTGCCGGCCGGCATGGCCTGGCTGCACGGCGCGGGTGAGGCCCAGTTCGCGCATGGGATCGTCAAGCCGCTCGCCCCAGTCGTTGAAGTCACCCGCCACCACCAGCAGATCTTGCGGTGGCACGTCGGTACGGATGTACTCGGCCAGCCGCTGCACCTGGCGCATGCGGCTGCGGTGCACCAGGCCAAAGTGCACCACCACCGCGTGCACGCGCAAGCCTTGCCACACCACCGGCACATGCAGCAGGCCACGCTGCTCAAAGCGGTGGTCACTGACGTCGTGGTGGCCCACTTCGCCCATGGGCCAGCGTGACAGCAGCGCGTTGCCATGTTCGCCGTGGCGCGTGACGGCATTGCTGCGGTAGGCCACCTCATAACCGTCAGGCGCCAGGTACTCGGCCTGGCCTTGCTCGGGCCAGCCAAAGGAGGTGCGGTCAAAGTGCCGCGCCTCCCGCGTGTGGAAGAGCCGCACCTCTTGCAGAAACACCAGGTCGGCGTCCATGGCCTCCACGGCCTGGCCCAGGTTGTGGATCTCCAGCCGCTTGCGCGGGCCCACGCCGCGCACACCCTTGTGGATGTTGTAGGTGGCCACACGCAGCACCGAACCCATGCCGGTGTGCGGTGGCATCAGTGAAGACTGCAGGGGTTTCATGGCGCCGATGACGATGCCTCATGTGGAGTTGTGCCTGTGCTTGCGTCGATGTGCAAACCGGTGCGCTGTGGCAGCTGGCAGATGGCTTCGGCGTTGCTGGGTGAAAAACACAGTGCCGCCGCCTCGCGCCACGGCAGCCACTGGTGCGCGGTGTGCTCGCGCGGGCTCAGCAGCACGGGCGTGCCTGCGGGCACACACAGGCCGAAGACGTGCTCGGTGTTGTGCGTCACACCGGGGGCGTAGCGGTGCCGCCAGCGCGGGTAGATTTCGTACACGTTGGCTTGTTGCCAGTCGCTCAGCACACCGCCTGCGTGCGCCACGGCAATGCCGGTTTCTTCAAGCACCTCGCGGTGCGCGGTGGCGTCCAGGGCTTCGTCTTCAGCGTCCAGCGAGCCGGTCACGCTCTGCCAGTAGCCGGGCTTGTCAGCGCGCTCTATCAGCAGCACGTCCAGCGCGGCGGTGTAGATGACCACCAGCACCGAGCGCGGTAGCTTGCAGGGGCGGGCGGGCTCAGACACCGCTGACGACGGCGTCCAGAGCGTCGATGAGCGCGGCCGCGTCCCCGCGCAGCGAGCCTACCGGCCGCTTGAGCAGCTTGCTTGGCAACGCGGCCACCAGGTGCGGCACCGGGAACAGCCGCTCGCCCAGCAAGGTCACGGGTTGTGACAAACGCCGTGGCAGATCGGGCACGCGGGACGGAGCGCGCGCCAGCGGCATGACCAAACGCGTGGAGTAGTGGTTGAGCTGGTCGCTCTGCAGCACCACGAAGTACGGAAACGCCTCGCGCTGGCCGGCGCTGGGGTTGTCATAAGCATCGAACTGGGCCACGGCGCTTACCAGGTGCGGAACTCTTCGCCGGGGATGCCGTACTTCTCGACCAGGTCGTTCTGCATGTCGACCCAGCCCTTGTACTTTTCGTAGAACTCGCGTCCCGGGTCACCTTTGCGCGCCGGTGCCGGCTGGGCCGCAGCCAGCAGCGCGTCGTACTGCGCCGCAGAGATCAGCACGCTGTGGCGGCGGCCCGACTTTTCAATCGTCACCGGTTCGCGCTGGCAATGTTCGAGCATCTGCCCCAGGCGGTTCTTGGCTTCGGTGGCGGTCACTTCCATGGCAGGGCTCCCGGTTGGAACCCTGCCATTTTAGCTAATTCAGCCACTCACCCAAGCTCGGCCGCCAGGGGTGCGCGCCCTCAAACCCGGATCACGCACCTACCGTGGTGTTGCGCAAGCGGATGTGCAGTTCACGCAGCTGCGCTTCGTCCACAAAGCTCGGCGCGCCCGTCAACAGGCACTGCGCGCGCTGCGTCTTGGGGAAGGCAATCACGTCGCGGATGCTCTCTGCACCCGTCATCAGCGTGGCAATGCGGTCCAGGCCAAAGGCCAAGCCACCGTGCGGCGGCGCGCCGTACTGCAGCGCGTCGAGCAGGAAGCCGAACTTCACCTTTTGCTCTTCGGGCGTGATGTTCAGCGCTTCAAACACCCGGGCCTGCACGTCGGCGCGGTGGATACGCACCGAGCCGCCGCCGATTTCCCAGCCGTTGAGCACCATGTCGTAGGCCTTGGCGATGCAGGCGCCGGGGTCGGTCTTCATGAGCTCGTCGTGGCCGTCCTTGGGCGCCGTAAAGGGGTGGTGCACGGCGTTCCAGCGCTTGCCGTCTTCGTCGTACTCGAACATGGGGAAGTCCACCACCCACATCGGCGCCCACTTGTCTTCAAAC
>CAZUKT010000346.1:0-5389 GCA_964620975.1 uncultured Rubrivivax sp.
GTCGGCTTCGTTGATCACCAGCGCAGCCTGCGATGCAGCCGCTGCCATGCCGAGGACGGCTCCGAAAACATAGGACTTCTTCATGACAGCTTCCTTTCTAGGGGGGTATGGCTTTGCGCCGTTCGACGACGTGCTGGCACCGCAAATAGCAATTCATGCGCCAGAACACGAAGCCACTTCAGAATCAAACACTTACACCGTCAAAGGTCTAGGTTGGCTGCTCACGTGCAAAGGAACTCGACACCGTCCGCGTCCTGCGCAGCGGCCGGCGCGCGGGTTTGCCCGCTGTACGCTGTCTCAACTTCAGTGATTGGCTTTCAGAGCCTTGCGCTCGGGTGCCCGCCCCACATGACGCCGCGTACCCTGCCGCTGCGCCGCACTGGCCGTGGCTGTGGCAGTCTCGCGCCCTTGCAGCCCTGACAGCCCTGATCGCCGCGCTGGGCGCGGCGCCGACGAGGAACCCGAATGTGTGCATTCCACCAAGCCTGCAGACCCTGGGCCCTGGCCGCCGCGCTGCTGCTGGCCGCATGCAGCCAGCCGTCAGACACCGAAGCCCTGGTCACCGCCCGCAACTACATGGCCCAGGGCGACAGCGCCGCCGCCAGCATCACGCTCAAGGCCCTGCTCCAGGCCCAACCGCAGTCGGGCGAAGCGCGTTTCCTGCTGGGCAAGCTGCTGCTTGAGGACGGCGATGCCGCCGGTGCCGAGGCCGAGCTCACCCGTGCGCTGCAGGCCGGGCACGACGAGAACCAGGCCCTGCCCCTGATGGCACAGGTGCAGTTGGCATTGCAGAAACCTGCGCTGCTGGTGCAGCAGTCGGGCAAGGTGGACTTGAAGGACGACCAGGCCGCCGCCGAGCTGAAGACCCTGGTGGCCACCGCCTACCTGGGCCTGGGTTCGCTGGACGATGCCGCTGACGCCATACGCCTGGCGCTGCAGCGTGCACCCGGTTATGCACCCGCCCTGGTGCTGCAGGCCCGTTTGCGGGCTGCACAGGGCGACGCGGCCCAAGCGCAGGCCCTGCTGAGCCAGGTGCTGGCCAAGTCACCCGAACAGACCGAGGCCTGGGTGCTGCAGGGCGACTTGCTGGCGCAGGCCGAAAGTGGCCACAAAGCCGCGATCCAGGCCTACAGCAAGGCGCTGGCGCAGAAGCCCAAGCTCGCCTACGTGCACGCAGCCGTGTTGTCCATGCAACTGGCCGACCGCGACTTTGAAGCCGCCGCCGCGCAATGGGCGCAGATGAAGCGTGCGCTGCCGCAGCACGCGCAGACACTCTTTTTTGAGGCGGCTTTGGCACTGCACAAAGGCGACGCAAAACGCGCCCGCGAAATCACCCAGGCCATGCTCCGCACCGCACCACACAGCCCTCGCCTGCTGCTGCTTGCCGGCCAGGCCGAAATGCAGTTGCAGTCCTGGACGCAGGCCGAAGCACTGCTGGGCAGGGCCGTGCAGGGGGCGCCCGATGCACCCACGCCACGGCGCATGCTGGCCGAGGTGTTCTTGCGCACCGGCCAGGGCGAAAAGGCGCTGCTGGCGATACGGCCCCTGCTTGACGCCAAACAGCCCGACGCCGACCTGCTGGCGCTGGCCGCGCGTGCGCAGCTGATGGCGGGCGACGCGGGCGCCGCCGAGGCGAGCTTTGCACGCGCGGCCAAGATCAAGCCCGATGACGCACGCATCAGGGCCTCGGTGGCCCTGGCGCAAGTGGGCCAGGGCGCCGGCCGCAATGACGCTGCGCAAGGGGCCTTGGGCGCCCTGGCAACGGCCGCCAAGGCTGACGCGGGCACCAGCGCCGACCTGGCCTTGATCAGCGCCCATCTGCGGCGCAAGGACTTCGACGCTGCGCTCAAGGCCGTGTTGGCGCTGGCCGCAAAACAACCCCAACAAGCCCTGCCCGACTACCTGCGTGGCCGCATTGCACTGCAGCGGCGTGACGCGGCCACGGCCCGCAAGGCCTTTGACGCCGCACTGGCCAAGGAGCCCGGCTACTTTGCCGCCATCGTGAGCCTGGCCGCGCTGGACCTGGGCGAAGGCAAGGCCGACGCTGCCCGGGCGCGGCTGCAAGACTTTGTGCAACGTGAACCCGGCCACGGCCCCGCGCGCATGGCCCTGGTGGAACTGGCGGCCCGGTCAGGCGCATCACGGCCCGATGTGGCGCGGCTCATTGAAGACGCCGTGAAAGCCAGCCCTGGCGACGCCAGCGCACGCGCCGCGCTGATCGACCACTTCATGGCCGGCAAGGAAACCGCCCTGGCCCTGTCAGCGGCACAAAGCGCCGTGGCCTCGCTGCCCGACAACGTGGACTTGCTCGACCGCCTGGGCCGCGTGCAGCTGGCTGCCGGCAACACGCTGCTGGCCACGGCCACGTTCAGCAAATGGGCCCAGTTGCAGCCCAGGTCCGCCGCGCCACAGTTGCGCCTGGTGGACGCCCACCTCGTCAACAAAGACTTGCCGGCCGCACTGGCCAGTGTGCGCAAGGCCATGGACGCCGAGCCGCTGTCGCTGGCTGCGCAGCGCGCTGGCATCACGCTGGCACTGCGCGACAAGAAGCCGGCGCAGGCGCTGGCCATCACACGCACGGTGCAGGCGCAGCGGCCCGCCGAGGCAACGGGCTGGCTGCTGGAAGGTGAAGTGGAACTGTCGCAGCAGAACTTTGACGCCGCCGCTGCCGCCTTCCGCAAGGCCATGGCCAAACCGCAGGGCGGCGAGGCCGCCATGCGCCTGCACACCACCTTGATGGTCGCCAACAAGACCGCCGCCGCCGACCGTTGGGCCGAAGACCGTCTCAAACAACACCCCGAGGACACGGCTTTTGCCTTCTACCTGGGTGAAAGTGCCCTGGGCCAGAAGAACCTGGCGCTGGCCGAAGCGCGTTTTGCGCAGGTGCTAAAACGTGCTCCCGACCACGTCATGGCACTCAACAACGTCGCCTACCTGCTGGCCCAACAAGGCAAACCCGGCGCGGTGCCGCTGGCCGAAAGGGCAGTGAAATTGGCGCCCGACCGGGCTGTGCTGCTGGACACCCTGGCGTTGAGCTACGCCCAGGACAAACAGCTCGACAAGGCCGTGGCCGCGCAGGCCCGTGCCGTGGCATTGGCGCCCACCGACGCCGACTACCGCTTCAACCTGGCAAGGCTGCACCTGCAGGCCGGCCACAAAGACCTGGCCCGTGCCGAGCTGAACAAGCTCGTGCCGCTGGGCAAGGCCTTTGCCGGGCACGATGAAGTGACGCGCTTGCTGCAGACGCTGGGCGGCTGACCGGCAGCACTGCTGCTCTGCTGAACAACTGACCTGCTGCCTTGGGGCGGCGCGGCCGGCCCAGTGTTCCAAATTGGCGCGGTCGCAGCGCCAACCCGCCCGTCGCCGGCCCAAGCCCGCCAAGCCATGCAGGCGCGCACCCGCGCCGCCCCACACACCGTGTGCCGCAGGTCTGTGCTGGCCGCTGCACCCGCCGTTGGCATGCGCCTCGTCCATCTCATGCAAGCAATTTCATAGGTGAATGCCTGCGCTTTGCGGCGCCGCAAGCGCGCCGAAGAATGCGCCTCTTCCAGGCCAAGCCTTGGCCCCAAGACCCACAAGGAGACATGCAGCGTGAACGTCCCCATCTCCCTCACCGTCAACGGCAAGGCCGTGTCTGACAACGTCGATCCCCGCACCCTGCTCGTGCAGTGGATACGAGACAAGCTCCAGCTCACCGGCACCCACGTGGGCTGCGACACCGCGCAGTGCGGCGCCTGCACCGTGCACCTGAACGGCCGTGCCGTGAAGGCCTGCTCCATGCTGGCCGTGCAGGCCCAGGGCAGCACGCTCACCACCATCGAAGGCTTGTCCAACGAAGGTGAACTGCACCCCATGCAAACCGCCTTCCGCCAGTGCCACGGCCTGCAGTGCGGCTTTTGCACCCCGGGCATGGTGATGTCAGCCATCCAGTTGCTCGGGGACAAACCAGCCGCCAGCGAACAGGAGATTCGCGAAGGGCTGGAAGGCAACATCTGCCGCTGCACGGGTTACCACAACATCGTCAAGTCGATCCAGCTGTGCCAGAGCGGCAAGGTCGACGCGAACGCCACATCGGCCACCACGGCATAAGGGGAAGACACCATGACCGACATGTCCAATTCCCCCATCGGCAAACCGCTGCTGCGCCGTGAAGACGGCCGCTTTCTCACCGGCGCCGGCCAGTACACCGACGACGTGGTGCTGCCGGGCCAGACCTACGGCGTCTTCCTGCGCAGCCCGCACGCCCACGCCCGCATCAACAGCATTGACTTGACGGCCGCCCTGGCCGCGCCGGGCGTGCTGAAGATCTTCACCGGTGCCGACATGGCCGAAGCCAAGGTGGGTGGCCTGCCCTGCGGCTGGCTCATCCATAGCAAGGACGGCACACCCATGAAGGAGCCCGCCCACCCGGTGCTGGCCCAGGGCAAGGTGCGCCACGTAGGTGACCAGGTGGCGCTCATCGTGGCCGAAACCCTGCTGCAGGCCAAGGACGCCGTCGAACTGGTGGAGGTGGACTACGACGTGTTGCCCGCCGTGGTGGACACCGGCAGCGCCGCTGGCCACGCCACCGCCGTGCACGACGACGTGCCAGGCAATGTGTGTTACGACTGGGGCCACGGCAACAAGGACGCCGTGGACGCCGCGTTTGCGGTGGCCGCCAAGGTGACGAGCCTGAGTTATGCCAACAACCGGCTCATCCCCAACGCCATGGAGCCACGTGCCGCCAACGCGATGTACACGCGGCACGATGAGAGCTACACGCTGTACGTCAGCAACCAGAACCCGCACGTCGAACGCCTGCTGATGTGCGCCTTTGTGCTGGGCCTGCCCGAAAGCAAGGTGCGTGTGATCGCGCCCGACGTGGGCGGCGGCTTTGGCAGCAAGATATTTTTGTACGCCGAAGAGACCGCGCTGGTGTGGGCCAGCAAACGTGTGGGCAGGCCCATCAAGTGGACCGCTGAGCGCAGCGAGAGCTTCCTGACCGACGCGCACGGCCGCGACCACGTCAGCACGGCAGAACTGGCCATGGACGCGCAGGGCAACTTCCTGGCGCTGCGTGTCAAGACCATCGCCAACATGGGTGCCTACCTGAGCACCTTTGCCTCCAGCGTGCCTACCATCCTGTACGCCACGCTGCTGGCCGGGCAGTACAAGACACCGGCCATCTACGCCGAGGTCAAGGCCGTGTTCACCAACACCGCGCCGGTGGACGCCTACCGCGGCGCCGGCCGGCCCGAGGCCACCTACCTGGTGGAACGCATCGTCGAAACTGCGGCGCGCGACATGGGCATGGACCCGGCCGAGATCCGCCGCAAGAACTTCATCACCACCTTCCCCTATGCCACGCCGGTGGGGCTGACCTACGACATCGGCAACTACGCCGCGCACC
>CAZUKT010000347.1:0-5354 GCA_964620975.1 uncultured Rubrivivax sp.
CAAGGTGTTTGCCGACAACCTGCGCGACCTGCTGCTGGCGGCCCCGGCCGGCAAACGGGTGGTGATGGGCCTGGACCCGGGCATCCGCACCGGCGTGAAGGTGGCCGTGGTCAGCGACACCGGCAAGGTGCTGGACACCCACACGGTGTACCCGCACGAGCCCCGCTGCGACTGGGAAGGTTCACTGCACACGCTGGGCCGCCTGGTGGCCACGCACGGCGTCAACCTGATCGCCATCGGCAATGGCACGGCCAGCCGCGAGACCGACAAGCTGGCGGCCGACCTGATCAAACGGGTGCAGCAGATCGCGCCCGATGTGCGGCTGGACAAGGTGGTCGTCAGCGAAGCCGGTGCCAGTGTCTACAGCGCCAGTGAATTTGCCAGCAAGGAACTGCCCGAGCTGGACGTGAGCCTGCGTGGTGCGGTGAGCATTGCGCGCCGCCTGCAAGACCCGCTGGCCGAACTGGTGAAGATCGACCCCAAGAGCATCGGCGTGGGCCAGTACCAGCACGACGTCAACCAGAGTGGCCTGGCGAGCAGCCTGGACGCGGTGGTGGAAGACTGCGTCAACGGCGTGGGTGTGGACCTCAATACCGCCAGCGCGCCACTGCTCAGCCGCGTGTCGGGCCTGAGCGCGGCGGTGGCCGCCAGCATCGTGCGCTGGCGCGATGCAAACGGTGCCTTCAAGAACCGCCGCCAGTTGCTGGATGTGGCGGGCCTGGGCCCCAAGACCTTTGAGCAGGCCGCCGGCTTTTTGCGCATCCGCGATGGTGACAACCCGCTGGACATGACCGGCGTGCATCCGGAGACCTACCCCGTGGTGCAGCGAATGTTGGACGCCACGAAGCGCCCGGTGGCCGAGGTGATGGGCCGCAGCGAGCTGCTGCGCACGATCAAGCCCGAGCTCTTTGCCGACGACAAGTTTGGCGCCATCACGGTGAAGGACCTTCTTGTCGAGCTTGAGAAACCAGGCCGCGACCCCCGCCCCGACTTTGTGGTGGCGCGCTTCAATGACAGCGTCACCGACCTGAAGGACCTGCAACCCGGCATGGTGCTTGAGGGCACGGTCAGCAACGTGGCGCAGTTTGGCGCCTTCGTTGACCTGGGTGTGCACCAGGACGGCTTGGTGCACGTGAGCCAGCTCGCCAACAAATTTGTCACCGACGCCCGTGAGGTGGTCAAGACCGGCCAGGTGGTGAAGGTGCGGGTGCTGGAAGTGGACCTGGCACGCAAGCGGGTGTCCTTGACCATGAAGCTCGACGCGCCCGCCGGCGCGGCGCGCACGCCTGGTGCCGACAACAAGTTCCGCCCCGCCGCGCGCGGGGAGCAGCAGCGCGGCCCCGCTGCTGCCCGCCAGGCCGAGCCCACCGGCCAAAGCGCCATGGCGGCGGCATTTTCAAAGTTGCAAGGCCGCCGCTGATGCGCCGCCGCGCCGCCTTGCTGGCCCTTTGGGCTGGGCTGGCGGTGGCGCCCACGGCCGCGCAAGTCGTTGCGCCGGTTGTGCCGGCCGCTTCGGCAGCATCGGCTGCTGCGGTTTCATCGGGCACACGGGCCGTGTCCGCTTCAGCCAGCGCCCCAACCAGCGCACCCGCATCGGCACCTGCTGCGCCCCCGGTGGATGCCGTGGTCGTGCAAGGCCAGCGCAGCACCGACGCCGACACGCGGCGCGAAAGCACCGTGGGCATGACGGTGGTGGGCCGCGACGAACTGGACGCACACGGCGATCTCAGTGTGCTGGACGTGCTGCAGCGCCTGCCCGGCATCACGCTGGACGGCGAAACGCCACGCATGCGGGGCCTGGGCGGCGGCTACACGCTGATCCTGCTCAACGGCGAGCCGGCACCGCCGGGTTTTTCACTCGACTCACTGGCGCCGGCCGACATCGAGCGCATCGAGGTCATCAAGGGCCCAACGGCTGAATTCAGCGGCGCGGCCGGCACCATCAACGTCATCCTGCGCCAGGCGCCGCGACTGCGGCAGCGCGAGGTGCGCGCTGCCATTGGCTACCGCGCCCTGGCGCCCCAGGGTTCGCTGTCTTTGTCATGGGGTGACCGTGTCGGTGCGCTGGGCTTCAACCTGCCGCTGACGGTCAGCACCTGGGCCAGTGCGGCCAGCGCCGACACGCAGCGCAGCACACGCTCCACGGTGGGTGTGCCGACCCAGCAGCAGCACCTTGCGTTTGACCAGTGGCAGGGTGTGGGCCTGAACTTCGGGCCGCGCCTGGACTACAAGATCAACGACGAAGACAGCCTGCAGTGGCAGGCCATGCTGCAAGGCAACCGCACGCGCAACGCCAGCCAGCGCCACACCCAGGTGCTGGCGGGTCCGCCGCCCACCAGCGTGCACGACGACGCCAGCTCGCGGGGCCATTGGCACATGGCGCGCAGCCAATGGCAGTGGGCCCGGCGCGCCAGTGGTGGCAGCAAGCTGGAACTGAAGGCGGCGGTGCAAGAGAGTGGCTCCTTGTCCGTTGGCGACTCGGTGCTGCGCAACGCCCAAGGCGATGTGACCGCGTTGCGCGCGTCTGAAGGCCGCAGCCGGCAGCTCCTGGTGTCGCAGGGTGGCCGCTGGCGCTGGCCTTGGGCCGACGGCCACACGCTGGCGGCCGGGTGGGACGTGGACCGCCGTCGCCGCCATGACTTGCAGCGCTGGTTTGAAAACGGCGTGGAGCAAGTCACCACCAGCGTGGGCGTGACCTTCATGGCGCAGATCACCCGCGCCGTGTTCTTTGCGCAGCATGAATGGGTGCCGGCGCCGCGCTGGTCGGTGATGCTGGGCCTGCGGGCCGAGCAATTGCACACCCGCAGCGAAAACCCTGCGTCCACCACGCAGCAGCGCCAGCACACCACCATGCCGCTGCTGCACCTGCGGCACGCCTTTGACGACAAGAGCCGCGACGTGCTGCGGGCGAGTGTGTCGCGCAGCCAGCGTGTGCCCGACATCGGCCTGCTGCAGTCCCGCTACAGCCTGAACGGCACCTACCCACGCGACCAGACCAACACGCCGCTGGCGCCCGACAGCGCCGGCAACCCGCAACTTGCGCCCGAGCGTCTGCTGGGCTTTGAGCTGGCCTACGAACACAGCATGCCCGAAGGCGGCGTGTTCAGCGCAGGCCTGTTCCACCGCGAGGTGGGCCGCTTGATCCGCCGACGTATCGCACTGGAGACCGTGGCCGAATCGCCTGTGCCGCGCTGGGTGTCCAGGCCTGGCAACGTGGGCCGCGCCAACAGCAGCGGGCTGGAACTGGAATTCAAGGGCCGGCTCGATGCGTGGCTGCCCGCATTGGGCGCTGCCCAGTGGCGTGCGGCCGTGTCGGCCTACCGGTCGGCCGTGGAACACATCGACGACCCTGACGCCCGGCTTGACGGCCAGCCGCCCTGGAGCGCCACGCTGGGCGTCAACCACGCGCTGGAAGGTGGTGCCTGGCGCGGCGGTTTGAGCCTGGTGCTGACACCGTCGTTTTCAACCCAGCAGACCGATTTGCAGCGTGTCTGGCGTGGCCCGCAGCGGCGGCTGGACGCCTTTGTGCTGTGGCGCATCGAGCGCCAGTTGCACCTGCGCCTGGCCGTCAACAACGCGCTGGCACCTGCCAGCCTGAGCCGCAGCCGGGTCGAAGACCTGGACGGTTTTGCCGCCCAATCAGCCAGCCAGCGCCAGACCGTGGCGCAGTGGACGGCCAGCATCGTGTCCAGGTTCTGATGGGGCAGCCACGCGCCACCGCTGCAAAGCCGCAGGCACTGCAAGTGCATGCCGGGCCCTTGGCGCGGGCGCATCTGCGTGAACATGGGCTGCAGCCAGCGCACGTGGGCGCCATTCCCGCCGCAGCGGGTGGGCCCAAGGGACTGACGCTGCTGCCGCTGGACCGCTTCATCTTTGGCCACTGGCTGGCGGGTGCCGGCCCTGCGGTGCACTTGCTGGGCGCCAGCATTGGCGCCTGGCGCATGGCGGCCGCCTGCATGCCGCAGGCCGACGCGGCCCTGGCGCAACTGGCCGAGGACTACATCACCCAGAGCTATCCGCATGCGCCCGGCCGCTTTCCGGCGCCCGATGTGGTGAGCACGCACCTGGCGCAAAAGCTGGACCAGCGGCTGGGTGCGGGGGTGGGCCAGATGCTGGCCCACCCCCGCCTGCGCCTGCATGTGTTCACGAGCCGGGGGCGTGGCCTTTTGCACCGTCCTGGCCGCATGGGTCTGCCGCTGGGGTGGGCAGGCGCCTTTGCCGCCAACGCATTGAGCCGCAGTGCGCTGAGCGGTTTCATGCAGCGTGTGGTGTTCAGCGACCCGCGCGCGCCGCTGCCACTGCCGTTGGCCGAGTTCCCGACACACCGTGCCGTGCTGGGCCCGCACAACCTCACGCAGGCCGTGCTGGCCAGTTGCAGCATCCCTTTCGCACTGGCGCCTGTTCACGACGTGCCAGGTGGGCCCGCTGGCAGCTATTGGGACGGTGGCATCACCGACTACCACCTGCACCTGGACTACCGGCCGCTGTGGCGACCGGGGCAGGGGGGGCTGGTGCTGTATCCGCACTTTGTGGACCATGTCGTGCCCGGCTGGCTCGACAAGGCCTGGAAGCGCCGCCACCGCGCGACACCGGCACTGGACAACCTGGTGCTGCTGTCGCCTTCACCCGAGTGGGTGCGCAGCCTGCCCGGCGGCAAGCTGCCAGACAGGCAGGACTTCAAGTCGTTCATGCATGACGAGCCTGGCCGCCAGCGCGTGTGGCGCCAGGCCCTGGCTGAAAGCCGGCGGCTTGCGGATGAATTTGCGGAACTTGTGGACGGGTCCCGGCCCATCGATGCTTTGCCTTTGTGCTGAATGCTGCCGACGGGCGATTTCAGCCGCAGGGCCTCGGCTAAACTCGCGGCTTCCATCCACGAACAAGGACGAGGAAGGCAGCATGGTTATGACACCGCGGACTAGGTTGCTGGTCACCCCCCGGTTTACCACCGGGCTGTAGTCGGCTGCGCTCCCCCTTCTTCCAGAACAAAGCGCGGCGTCAACCGCGCTTTTTTCATTCTTCGAGGTATCTCATGCTCCAGATCACACTGCCGGACGGTTCCCGGCGAGAGTTTCCCGGCCCCGTCACGGTGGCTGAAGTGGCCGCCTCCATAGGTGCTGGCCTGGCCAAGGCGGCATTGGCCGGCAAGGTGGACGGCAAGCTCGTGGACACGAGCCACCGCATTGAGGCCGACGCGCAGTTGGCCATCGTCACCGACCGTGACGCCGATGGCCTGGAAGTCATCCGCCACAGCACGGCGCACCTCTTGGCGTATGCAGTGAAGGAACTGTTCCCCGAGGCGCAGGTGACCATCGGTCCGGTCATTGAAAACGGCTTTTATTACGACTTTGCCTACA
>CAZUKT010000348.1:0-4718 GCA_964620975.1 uncultured Rubrivivax sp.
CGGCCAGGTGGCCGAAGGAAAGGTCGTGGCCGAGGGCGTGGGCGTCGAGCGCCTGCCGGTCATGTACAACGTCTTCGTCATCGTGGGCCCCAAGGCCGACCCCGCCGCTGCCAAGGGCAAGGACGTGACTGCTGCACTCAAGAAGCTGGCCGACGGCAAGTTCGCTTTCATCTCACGCGGCGACAAGAGCGGCACCCACGCCGCCGAGTTGCGTTACTGGAAGATGGCCGGTTTCGACATGGCCGCCAACAAGCCCTCCGGCTACAAGGAATGTGGCTGCGGCATGGGCCCGGCGCTGAACATCGGCTCGTCCACCAATGCTTATGTGCTGACCGACCGCGGCACCTGGCTGAACTTCAAGAACCGCGGCGACCTCACCGTGCTGGTGGAAGGCGACAAGCGCCTCTTCAACCAGTACGGCGTGATGATCGTCAACCCTGCCGCCTGGCCGCACGTCAAGAAAGACATGGCCCAGGCCTTTGTGGACTGGGTGGTGTCGCCCGCCGGCCAGAGCACGATTGCCGGCTACAAGATCGGTGGCGAACAGCTCTTCTTCCCGAACGCGGGTCAATGAAGGCCCTTCTTTCAGCGCGCGCCGCTGCCCGCCGCGCCACGCTGCTGAGCGCCGCCGTCTGCCTGGGCGCATGCACCACCGGGGCTCAGTTGCAAGCGCCATCTGAAGCCCCGGCGCGGGCCCCGGCGCAGGCCCCGGCGCCGCTGGCCCAGGGCACGGTGGCCGTCTACGCCGCCGGCAGCCTGCGTGGCGCGCTCACCGATGTGGCCAAGGCCTTTGAGCTGGTCTATCCGGCCAAGGTGGCCATGACTTACGCAGCCTCTGGCCTGCTCAAAGACCGCATCCTGGCCGGCGAAGCGCCGCAGATCTTTGCCTCGGCCAACATGGAGCACCCGCAGGCCGTGGTGGCGGCCGGCAAGGCCGTGGCGGTGGCCGCATTTGCACGCAATGCGCTGTGTGTGCTGGCCACGCCGGCCTTTGCGCTGCAAGGCAAGCCGCTGGCGCAACGCCTGCTGGACGCCGACGTGCGCCTGGCCACATCCACCCCCAAGGCCGACCCGGCCGGTGACTACGCCTTCACGATGTTCGATCGCATCGAAGGCACGGGCGCCGCCGGCGCAGGGTCGGCCGCCGCGCTCAAAGCCAAGGCGCTGCAACTGACGGGCGGGCCCAACTCAGCGCCGCCGCCCCCGGGGCGCAACGTCTACGGTGTGCTGGTGGCGGCCAACCAGGCCGACGCCTTTGTCACCTACTGCACCAACGCCGCACAGGCCCGGCGCGAGGTGCCCACGCTGCAGGTGTTGGCCGTGCCAGACGGCATCAATGTGTCGGCCGTGTACGGCATGGCGGCCATGACCGGTGCCAACGCCGATGGACGTGCGTGGGCGCAGTTTGTGCTGGGGCCCCAGGGCCAGGCGATCCTGGCGACGCACGGGTTCAGCGCGCCTTGATGCCGGCCGCAGAAGCCGCTTGGTAGCGGCTTGGCAGCGGCTTGGTCACTGCCTGGCCTGCAGCCGGCGCCGGATGCTTTCAGCTTGGCGCCAGCACCTGGCCCAGCCAGGCCTGCACCGCAGCCAGATCGGCCGGCAGCAGCGCCGCGCCGCCGCCTGTGAACTGCTGCCACGCCGCCACATGCCGCGTGGCCACCACGGTGAGCACCGGCACGCCCTGGGACATCAGCGCCAGCAGTTCACTGGCAAAACCGCCGCCTTCGGCTTCCAACCCGCCAAAGCGGTTGCTGACCACAAGCTCAGGCGCTCCGGCCAGTGCGTCCCGCAGCACGACACTGGCGCGCGCAAAGCCCTGCGTGTCGGCGCGGCAGGCCGTGGAGTCGCGGCCAAGCGGCTGCGACACCAGATATTCGGTGCCGGTGCTTATGTCCACCAGCACCATGGCCGCCGCACAGCCCAACTGCCCGTCGGGATGGGTCATCAGCAAACCACGCACGCGGCGACCGGCCGCACGCTGCGCCAGCACGACTTTCGTCAGCAGCGCGTCCACGTCGACCGTGCGCTCGTCCAGGATGGCGGCAGCGGCCACGACGCAGTCATGCGCAGGAGAAATACGCTCTGATGGGACGTCAGTCATGGTCGGGCTCGGCGGGGTGCGGTTGGCAGGCAGGTGCCAGCAGGCTGGCTGCAGGCAGCCATTGTCGTCCTGCGCCTGGGCGTGTGGCCCCGGCACGGCTGGGGCCTGCCTGTCACCCCACACCGCGTTGGCGACGGTGCCTGCGGTAGAGTCCGCCGATGGGCTTGTTGATGCGCACACTGCTGGTCTGGTTGTTGATGCTGGCCGTCCCCACACAGGGGGCAGCCGCCGCAACCATGGCGCTGTGCAAAGGCCACGGCACGGCAGCCACCGCGCTGCTGCAAGCCGGTGCAGCAGGACATTTGCACGACCACTCCCCGCACGCCAACGCACCTGCGGCACAGGGCCACCCGGCATCTGACGCCGATGCCACTGCGCTTGTGGCCAGCAGCCCCCACGACCTTGGCGACGGTGCTCCCAGCGACACCCACAAGTGCAGCGCCTGCGCGTCTTGCTGCTCGCTGGGTGTGCTGCCGAGCACGCTGAAACCGCCCCCGGTGGACGAGCCGGCTGCCCGCGTGTTTATCGACGTGGTGCCAGACGTCGAACCCTTTGCGGCCGACGGGCCCGAACGCCCGCCCCGAATCGATCTCGCCTGACAAGCCCGGCTCGTCGCGCGCCCCCATGCGCGGCGAGCCCCTCCCGGTAGGTCTCTCCCGCTGCTGCCTTCTTGGCAGGGGTGCCTCTGGACTTTCAAGCGAGGTTTGCATGGTCTCTATCCTTTGGCGCGCACCGATGCTGCGCACACTGCCGTGGCTGTTGCTGAGCGCCCTGACAGCGGCGCATGCGCAGCCGCCCTCACCACCCGACACGCGCAGCGCACGGCCCGATCCGCTCGACGCCCAGGCCAGCGTGCCCGCGTTGCGCTACGTGTCGCCGCTGGCCGCGTACCGCCGCCTGGGCGAAGACAGCCCGGTCTCGTGGCGCGAGGCCAATGACCTGGTCACGCGCATCGGTGGCTGGCGGGCCTACACCCGCGAGGCACAGCTGCCGGCGCCCGCTGCACCGGCCACCGCTGCCGGCCGGGCCGCACCATGATGGGCCGCAGCATGCCGGGCCGGCCTTTGCCGGCGCGCCACTTGCCAGACCAGCGCTCGCCAGCTCGCCACACCCACCCGCCGGCGTACGGCCGGCGGCGGCGCCTGTGCGCGCTGCTGGCCAGCGCCGCCATGCTGGGCGGTTGCGCCAGCTTCAGCCCCGATGGTGGCTTCAACACCGTGGCGCAGACCGTGCAGAGCCGAATCGGCAAAGACCTGCACTGGGCACGCAGCGACGCCGATCTCGACACCATCGCCGTGCGCGTCTCCGCGCTCCTGGCGCAGCCGCTGTCGGTGGACGATGCCGTGCAACTGGCTTTGCTCAACAACCGCGGTCTGCAGGCCGGGTTTCAGGAGTTGGGCATCACCGAAGCCGAACTTGTGCAGGCCGGGCGCCTGCCCAACCCGGGCTTCAGCGTTGGCCGCTCCACAAAGGGCGACGAGATCGAAAACGAACGCAGCCTGCACTTCAACCTGGCTCGGTTGCTGCTGATGCCCTGGACAGGCCCGGTGCAGGCCAGGCGCTTCGAGCAGGTGCAGGGCCAGGTGGCACAGGCCGTGCTGACTTTGGCCACTGACACACGCAAGGCCTACTTCAACGCCTTGGCTGCGGATGAAACCGCACGCTACATGGAAAAGGTCAAGCAGGCGGCCGAGGCCGGCGCCGAGCTTGCACGGCGCATGGCGCAGGTGGGCAATTTCAACAAGTTGCAGCACGCCCGCGAACAGGTCTTCTACGCCGGTGCCGCGCTGCAGCTGGCGCAGGCGCAACAAGCGCAGCGCGTGGCGCGTGAACGGCTGGCGCGCCTGCTCGGCGTGTGGGGCGCGCAGGCACAGTTCAGCTTGCCCCAGCGTCTGCCCGACCTGCCTGCGGCACCCCAGGACTTGCCCGACCTTGAACGCGTGGCACTGGCGCAGCGGCTCGACGTGCAAGGCGCCAGGCTGGCTGCTGCGCAAACGGCCCGCAACCTGGGCCTGACCCGGGCCACGCGTTGGGTCAACGTGCTGGAGCTGGGTGTGGCGCGCAACACGTCCAACGAAGCCCCTGTGCAACGCGGCTGGGAGGTCAGCGTCGAGCTGCCCCTTTTCGATTGGGGCAGCGCACGCGTGGCGCGCGCCGAGGCGGTGTACATG
This sequence comes from uncultured Rubrivivax sp., assembly GCA_964620975.1. GTDB lineage: Bacteria > Pseudomonadota > Gammaproteobacteria > Burkholderiales > Burkholderiaceae_C > Rubrivivax. The sequence continues at coordinate 4,273 of CAZUKT010000348.1, forward strand.
CAAGCGGTGCACCGTGCCGCCGAGACCGCGATCAACGCACGCTCTGAAGTGCGCGAGGCCTACACCGGCTACCGGGCGGCCTACGACATCGCGCGCCACCACCGTGATGAGATCGTGCCGCTGAGCCAGCGCATCGCCGAAGAAAACCTGCTGCGCTACAACGGCATGTTGATCGGCGTGTTTGAACTGCTGGCCTACACACGCACGCAAATCGCCAGCGTCAATGCCTCGATCCTGGCGCTGCGGGACTTTTGGGTCGCGCAGGCCGACCTCGACATGGCCTTGATCGGCCGACCCAGCCTGGCCGCCCCGGCCACCCCCGCCGGCATGGCGGCAGCCGCCGAGCCCAGCGGCGCCGGACACTGAAACATGAAGGACCTTCACATGCTTTCCAGACGCAAGATGCTCGGCGGAGCCGGCGCCATCACGGCCGCTGCGGCTGCCGC
>CAZUKT010000348.1:4728-5071 GCA_964620975.1 uncultured Rubrivivax sp.
GTCAGCAAGGTGGCCATGGCGGCCCTGCCCGAACCGGTGATGCAGACCCAAGCCGACACCATGCCGCCACTGGTGCCCCCAAACGGCCGGCCGTACAACCCGGTCGTCACGCTCAACGGCTGGATCCTGCCGTGGCGCATGAACAAAGGCGTCAAGGAATTCCATCTTGTGGCCGAGCCCGTGGTGCGCGAAATGACACCGGGCTTCAAGGCCCACCTGTGGGGCTACAACGGCCAGAGCCCAGGGCCGACCATTGAAGTCGTGGAAGGCGACCGCGTGCGCATCTTCGTCACCAACAAGCTCGGTGAAGTGACCAGCGTGCATTGGCACGGCCAACGCCTGC
>CAZUKT010000348.1:5081-5353 GCA_964620975.1 uncultured Rubrivivax sp.
ATGTCATGGACGGCGTGACCGGCCTCACGCAGCCGGGCATTGCCCCCGGCAAGACCTTTGTGTATGTGTTTGTGGCGCGTCGGCCAGGCACCTTCATGTACCACCCGCATGCCGACGAGATGGTGCAGATGGCAATGGGAATGATGGGGTTCTGGATCACGCACCCGAGGCAAAAACACACGCTCATCGACGACGTGGATCGCGACTTCGTTTTTCTGCTCAATGCCTACGACATCGACCCCGGCAGCTACACACCCAAGCTCATGACCATG
>CAZUKT010000349.1:0-5341 GCA_964620975.1 uncultured Rubrivivax sp.
CGGTCGGCTATTTCCCAGGCGGCGCGAATGTCGGCGGCGCTCCACTCGCTGGTGCCCCAGTACAGCGCCTTGCCCTGCGTGATGAGGTCGCTCATGGCACGCACGGTTTCTTCCACCGGCGTGTGCGGGTCGGGCCGGTGGCAGTAGATCAGGTCGATGTGCTCCAGGCCCATGCGGCGCAGGCTGCCGTCCATGGCCTGCATGAGGTACTTGCGGTTCAGCGTGTCCTTGCGGTTGACGGCGTCGCCCGCACGGTCAAGCCCCCAGAAGAACTTGGTGGAGACCACGTAGTTCAAACGGGGCCAACCCAACTGGCGCAGGGCGGCGCCCATGATCTCTTCACTGTGGCCGCCTGCGTAGACCTCGGCGTTGTCAAAGAAGTTGATGCCCGCGTCGTAGGCTGCCGCCATCATCTCGGCCGCCTGGCCGGTGTCCACCTGGTTGTGGTACGTGACCCAGGAGCCCAGAGACAGGGTGCTGACGCGCAAGCCGGAGCGGCCCAGACGGCGGTATTGCATGGTGGTTGGCCTTGATCAGAAGGGAACAGCCGGCGAGCGTAGCGCAGGCTGGGTCGCGGCGCACTGCGGCAGCGCCGAACCCTGCGTCGTCAGGCGCAAGCCACGGCGCGGCTCCAGGCCAGCGCCTGGGCCACGGTCTGGCGGCCGGCCAGGGCTGGCTCAAGCGTTGGCCGACCCCAGCTCTCTGGCCTCGCGCACCACGGTGGACATCACACCGTAGACCTCCACCCAGGCCGCTTCGACCTCGGCCGTGAAAGCGGGCCCCAGCCCTTTGGCCAGCGTGGCCAACAAGGCCGTGCCAACCAGCGTGTAGTGGGCCTTGACGACGCCGTAGCCCGCGTGCCGCTGGCCCAGGCCCTGCAGTACCGGCACCAGCGTGTCGAGCCGCTTGAGCTGCCCGACTGCGGCGCCGATCATCTGCATCAGCCGCACGCCCTGGGCCGCCATGTCGCCCTTGAACAGCGAGCGCAGCGACGGGTCGAGCGTGAAGAGTTCGTCATAGAAGATGGCTGCCGCTTGCGGGGCAATGGGCAGCACGTGGGCCCAACTGGATTGAACGTGGTGGATGGTTTGTGGGTTCATGGTGTTGGTTTGAAAAGGGAAGATCGGTGTTGCCCTGGCGCGTCAGCGCATCTGGGCCCACGGGGTGACGAAGGCCGGTGTCTGCGGGCCTTCACGAATGATCGACACACGTGCCGACAGAAGGCCGTGAAACGCGTCGCCGGGCTGGTGCGTCCAGTACTGCACCGTGCCGTCGGCTTGCAGACGCACGGTGTGGCAGCGCGGCTCGGCATCGCCGCGCTGTTGCGTGACGCACAGCACGTCGCCTTTGACCTGCCAGGTGCCCCAGGCGGTGGTGGCCGGGTTGTTCTGCTCGTAGGTGTTGAGCCACAGGAAGCGGCCGTCAGGGCTGAAGTAGACGTACTCGGCGTAATAAGGCTGCGCGTCGCTGGTGGCCTTGCGGTACTCGCTGACGTGGGTCTTGCCGGCCAGGAAGCGCGAAAGTTCTTCACCCGCCAGCCCCCGCGCACGTGCGGCCTGCTGCGACGCCAGGCGGTTGCCCACCAACGCCGCCTGCCGGGCTTGGGCGCTCTTGCGACCGAAATTGGAAGCATCAGAACTCATCATCTCGACGCAGCCCGACAGGGCCGCCGCCGCTGCAGCCAGCAGCAGGCAAAGCAGCCCCAGCCTCTGTGGCAGCGTTTTCATTCAGCCGCCGCGCCGGCCGACTCCGCAGGCGTGACGGGGGTGGTGTCAAAGGGCACCTGTGGTGCAGGCATGGCAGCACCTGGCACGCCGCCGGCAGCGGCAGCGGCAGCGGTCATCACACTGGGTGGCGACTGGCACGCCACCAGGGCGGACATCGACAACAGCAGGGCGGCTGCCAGCCAACGGATGCCGGCGGGTTGGGGGATATTGCGCAAGACGGTGTTCATCAAAGGCTCCTGGCCAGTGCCGGGGCACGGCGCCTCGGTGAAGATGAACTCTAGGCAGACCGTGCTGCGCCGTCGTCACGGCACGGTCCGCTTTCGGTGTTGCTTCGGTACGGCGGCCAGACGGTGCAGCAGCCACGCGGGCCCGCACCACACTTGCGTTCAGGCCTGTGCCGTCAGCGCCTGGCGATCAGCGCCTGGCCAACAGCGCTTGGCGATCAGCGCGAGGCCATCAATGCGCGGCCGTCAGCGCCAGGCGCTCGGCCGCGTCGTCATCGAGCGCGGCGCCCATTTGCTGCTGGCGTGCCAGTTCGGCGCTGCCCAGCTGGGCATCGAGCCGCGTGTGCAGCGCCTGCACCGCGCGGGCGATGGTGCCGCCGGCATGGGCCCGCTGCTGCGCCTGTTGCGCCGCCGTATGCCAACCCAGCAGCTGCGCCGCGTCCGCCGGGCGCGCCTCTTGGGCCGCCAGCCAGGCCAGCGCCACGTGCGCCATCCAGGCTGTGCCGGCACCGCGCAGCATCGGCAGCGCTTCAGCCAGCGCCTGGCGGGCACCGGCGCAGTCGCCACTTTGGGCCAGCATCGTCGTCCACAGCGCGTGAAAGGCACCGTGCTGGCGCAGCCGGCCGCGGGCACGGATGTCGGCCAGAGCCTGGCGGCCCACCACCAACGCCGCGCCCAACTGCCCACGGTCGTGCTCGCACAGCATCAGGCCCTGCGCCGGGGGCCAAGCTTCAACCACCGCGTCCATGCGCTGGCAGCGTGCCAGTTCGTCGCGGCAGTAGGCCAGGTAGTCGTCGCTGCGGCCGCAGCGACGGTGTTCGTAACCCCGCACCGCGCGGGCAAACCGGGTCAGCACTTCGGCCCAGTCCGGCCGCTCAAGCGCTTGCATCTGCGCCAGGAGCGCGGCCTGCGGGGCCGCCCCGGCCTGCAGGTTGGCGCGCAACCCAGACTGGTAGACGAGGTACAGCGCGTAGTACTGGCGCTGCGCGTCACCACAGGCCTCAAAGCCCGCTGCGGCTCGTTCGGCGCAGGCCAGGGCCTGGGGCGCTGCGTAGACGTTGCCGTACGCGCCCAGCGTGGCCTGGGCCAGTTCCAACCCCGGGTTCAGTTCGGGTTCCTGGCCTTGCGCGTGGCCTGCAAGTGGCGCCGGGCCGCCCCGTGCCGCGTCACACCAGCTGCGGCCCTCTGCGTACAGACCCGCGCGGTGCCACAGCATGGCGGTGTTCGCCACCAGTGCGCTCAGCGACGGCAGCGCGGCCTGCGCTTCGCCCGGCTCCGGCGCCGCGTCACGCGTCCAGCGCAAAGCGGCGCGCAGGTTGTCGACTTCTGCACCATGCAGATGGAGCCACTGCAGCGCCGGCACGCCCAGTGCATCCGCATCGGCCTGCGCCCAGTACGCAGCCACCGTGGTGGCGTGGCGCGTGGCAATGCGGTTGGCCTCACCGGCGAGGGTGAGTTGCTCGTGGGCAAAGGCGCGCACGCTTTCCAGCATGTGCAGCCGCGGCTGCGCTGCCGGCGCAAACGCTGCAGCGGCAGCGCTGTCGGCCAGCGCGCCGAGCAGCGACTTGTCCACCAAGGCTTGCACCGCGTCCAGCACGGCCCAGCGGTCCAGCGTGTCGTCGCTGCACACCGCCTGCGCCTGCGCCAGCGAAAAGCCACCGCGAAACACGGCCAGGCGGCGCAGCACACGGCGCTGGCGCTCGTCGAGCAGGCCGTGGCTCCAGGTCAGCGCCGCGCGCAGCGTGCGTTGGCGCGGCGCCGCCGTGCGTGCGCCCTGGTTCAGCAGTTGCAGCCGGTCACCGCCAGCCTGCAGAAGCTCAGCCATGCCATGCACACCCAGCACCGGCACACGTGCGGCGGCCAGTTCCAGCGCCAGTGGCAGACCGTCCAGTTCACGGCAGATCTGGGCCACCGCCTGGCGCTGGTGCGGCCCGAGGCTGAAGCCCGGCAAGCGCGCGGCGACACGGGCGACAAACAGGCGCACCGCGCTGCTGGCCATCAGCTGCTCGGCGGTGTCTTCGTCGGCTGTGACGGGCAGCGTCAGCGGCGCCAGGCGAAACACCTGTTCACCCGGAATGTGCAAGGGCTCCTGGCTGGTGACGAGCACGTGCACGCCCGGCGCCTGCGCCAGCAGCAGGGTCAGCAGCGGCGCCAGCGGTGCCAGCAGGTGCTCTGCGTTGTCCAGCACCAGAAACAGGTGCAGCGGCTGTAGCGTGCGCGCCAGGGTGGCGGCGCTGGCGCCTGCGCCACTGTGCAGCAGCAGGCTCTGCACCAGGGTGGCCCGCAACGCGGCGGCACCTGCCGCGTCGGCTGCCGCGTCGGCCACCAGCGCGGCCAGTTCAACGAACCACACCCCGTCGCGCCAGGCCGTGCGTTGTGCCCACGCCAGGGCCAGCGCGAGCCGCGTCTTGCCCATGCCCGAGGGCCCGGTGAGGGTGAGCAAGCGTTGCGCGGGTAGCAGCGCCGCCAGCGCCGCCAGCTCGGCGTCGCGGCCGATGGCCGGTGTCAGGGGCGCGGGCAGATTTCCGGGGCCCGCTGCTGCCTGCGCTGCCGCCGCTGGGGTAGCGGTGTGGGTCGCCGGGGCCGGGGTGCGCATGGACGGGCCGTCCACCACGGCCCCGCCGAAGCGGTAACCACGGCGCGCCACGGTCTCTATCCAGCGCGGCGCCTTGGGGTCGTCGCCCAGAGCCTGACGCAGTTCACTGACCGAAGACTTGATCACGCCTTCGGTGATGAAGCGCCGGCCCCACACCGTGTCGAGCAGTTCTTCCTTCGTCACCAGTTGCTGCGGCCGGCGCGCCAGCGCCACCAGCAGTTCAAAGGCCTTGGGGCGCAAGGCCACCTCGGCGCCGTCGCGCCGAAGCTGCGCGGCCGCCAGGTCCAGCGTAAAGGGGCCGAAGCACAGCACGGTGGTGCCAGGGTGGAGCATGTGGGATGGTAAGCGGCTGGTTGCGGCCGCAGCGGCGCCAGCATTGGGTACAACACACCACACCGAAGCGTGACCAATCGCTGACGACACCCCAGCGGTTGGCACGCACAGTGCATGGCTTTGGCGCCGCAGCGCCTGTTGCCAACACCATGAACGAAACCACTGAGCACACCGACTTCCTGTACGCCGTGCGGTTGCTGCCGCCAGAACCCGGTGGCGCCAGCCCGCGCATCGTTGGGCGCATCGAACACGTGCTCAGCGGCCGCTGCCATGACTTTGACAACGGCGCCGCACTGCTGGCCTGCCTGGCCTTTGAACAGCAGCAGACGACCGCAGGCGTGCGCTGAGCCGCCGCTTGCGCAAAGGCAAGAGCCATGCCGCAGCAAAGAGGGCAGCAAAGGGGACGAGCAAAGGGGACGCTACCCTTTGTTGCCGTCCAACCGTGTCCGGTGGCGGGCCTT
>CAZUKT010000350.1:0-5327 GCA_964620975.1 uncultured Rubrivivax sp.
CCACCCGGCAGCCGACCCGCGCAGCGCACGGCACGGCAGGCAAGGCAAGGCAAGGCAAGGCAAGGCAAGGCAAGGCAAGCAGCCCCACCCGCCAGCCTCAATCCGCCCGCAAGCACTCAATGGGCAGCAGCTTGGCCGCCCGCCTTGCCGGGTACCAGCCAAAGAACAACCCGATGGCCGTAGAAAACACCACCGCCGTCACCACATGGCTGACCCCCAGCGCCATGGTGAACTTGCCCGTGCTGTTTACCGCCACTGCGCCACCCCAGGCCAGCGCCACACCCACCAGGCCGCCCACAATGCACATCACCACCGCCTCGCTCAAGAACTGCGCCAGCACGTGCCAGGGCTTGGCGCCAATGGCCATGCGGATGCCGATTTCGCGCACGCGTTCACTCACGCTCACGAGCATGATGTTCATGATGCCGATGCCGCCCACCAGCAGTGAAATGGCGCCCACCACGCCCAGACCCACCGACAAGCCCGCGCCAATGGCGTTGCCGGTTTCGGCGATGCTGGCCAGGTTGACGACGCCAAAGTCGTCGCTCTTGTCGCCGGTGATGCGGTGGCGGTCGCGCACCAGTTCACTGATGTCCTGCTCGGCACTGGCCAGGCCGGCGTCTTGCTTGGCGCGCACGCTGATGTAGTGCACCAGCCCCGGCCGGGGCATGCGCACCGGCACGGCAGTAATGGGCGCGATCAGCAACTCACCAAGATCGGTGCCGTCCAGCGTGCGGCCGGTGCCGGCCAGCACACCGATGATGGTGAAGGGCCGGCCTTCGATGCGCAGCACCTGGCCCAGCGGGTCGCGCTTGAAGTAATGGTCTTGCGCAATGCGCTCGCCGATGACGATGACGCGGTTGGCCGAGCGCACGTCGTTGTCGGAGATGGGCACGCCCCGGTCCATCACCCAGCTGCGCACGGCAAAGATCTCGGGTGTGGTGCCCAGCAGCGTGCTGTTGCTGTTGTCGTCGCCGTACAGGATCTGGAAGAAGCCTTGCAGCACGGGCGCAGCAGCGGCCACGGTGGGCAAGGCGTTCACGGCGGCGGCGTCGTCGATGGTCAGCGTGGGCACTTCGCCCGCGCGGCGCCGCATGCCGTTGTCGGTGGGCTGGCCCGGCCGCACGATGAGCTGGTTGCTGCCCAGCACCGACAGTTCCTTGTCGATGAACACGCGCACGGCGTCACCCACGGCCAGCATCAGCACCACGCTGGCAATGCCGATGATGATGCCCAGCATGGTCAGCGCGGTGCGCAGCCGGTTGGCCGCCAGCGAACGGAAGGCTTCGATCAGCAACTGCGCAAAGTTCATGCGCGCTCCCGCATCGGTGCGCCGTCGTAGACCACCACACCGTCCTTGAGCCGCACCAGGCGTTTGCCGCGTGCCGCCACGTCGGCCTCGTGCGTGACGACCACGATGGTCAGGCCCTGCTCGCGGTTGAGCGCGCCCAGCAGGTCCAGCACCTCTTCGGTGGTGCGTGTGTCCAGGTTGCCGGTGGGTTCGTCGGCCAGCAGCAGCGGCGGCCGGTTGACCAGCGCGCGGGCAATGGCCACACGCTGCTGCTGCCCGCCCGACAGTTGGTTGGGCATGCGGTGCCCCAGGTCACCCAGCCCCACCTGCTGCAACAGCGCCTGCGCTTGCTGGCGCGCGGCGCGGCGGCCCACGCCGGCGTACAGCAGCGGCAGGGCCACGTTTTCAAGCACGTTCATGCGCTTGAGCAGGTTGAAGCTCTGAAAGACAAAGCCGATGCTGCGGTTGCGCGCCACCGCTTGCTGGCTGGCGTTCAGGGCCACCACGTCGCGACCGTCCAGCGCGTAGCTGCCGGCGTCTGACCTGTCCAGCAGCCCGAGCAGGTTCATCAGCGTGCTCTTGCCCGAGCCGCTGGGGCCCATCAGCGCCACGTAGTCACCACGCGGCACCTGCAGGTCCACACCGTGCAGCACGGGCGTGACGATGTCGCCGTTGCGGTAGCTCTTGGTCAGGCCGTGCGCGGCGATCACTGCCGCGGGCGCGGCGGCGGCGGGGCTGGGAGGGTCGCCAATGGCTGTCACTTCTTGCCGCCCGCCGGCTCGGCGCGGCGCGTGATGAGTTCGTCGCCGGCCTTCAGCGGGCCGGTGAGCATTTCAGTGAAGCGTGTGTTGCTGACGCCGATGGTCACTTCATGCAGTTGCGGCTTTTGCTCGGGGCCGACGGTGTAGACGCGGAAGATGCGTGCGCCGTCGCGCCGCGCGGCCAGCAGGCCGTCGTCGTCGGCACTGGCCGCAGACGCGGCCGCCGTAGCCCTGGCTGCTGATGCTGCTGCAGCGGCGCCTGAAGCCGAAGACGCGGCAGCCCCGGCTGAAGCGGCGGAGGCCGCCGCAACCGGCCCCTTCAGTTCATCGTCATCCGGTTTGAAGCGCAGCGCGGCGGTGGGGATGCGCACCACACCTTGCTTGCTGGCCACCACGATGCGCACCTGCGCTGTCATGCCCGGCTTGAGCAGTTCGTCGCTGTTGTCCACGGCCACCACGATGGGATAGGTCACCACGCCCTGGCTGCTGGTGGAATTGAGCCGGAACTGCTCCACCTTGCCTTCGAATTCCCGCTCGGGGTAGGCGTCGACGATGAAGCGCGCCAGTTGGCCGGGGCGGATCAAGCCCACGTCGGCTTCGCTCACGTTGGTGTGGATGCGCATCTGCCGCAGGTCCTGCGCAATCTGGTACAGGTCGGGTGTCTGGTAACTGGCGGCCACGGTCTGGCCCACTTCAATGTTGCGCTTGATGACCACGCCGTCCACCGGGCTGCGGATCACGCTGTTGCCCACGTCGGTCTGCGCCGCGTCCATCTGCGCGCGCGCCACTTCCACGCCGGCGGCTGCGGCGGCCAGTTCACGCTGGCTCTGGTCCAGCGCCAGCGCAGAAATAAAGCCCTGGGCCACCAGCCTTTCATTGCGCTCCACGGTAGAGCGCGACAACGCCAGCGTGGCTTCGGCCGAGCCCAGCTGTGCCTGCGTCTGGCGCAGCCGCGCCTGCAGCGTGGCCGGGTCCAGGCGCAGCAGGATCTGGCCCTTCTTGACGTGGTCGTTGAAGTCGGCACTGCGTTCCAGCACCGTGCCGCTGACCTGCGTGCCCACGTTCACGGTGTTCACCGGCTGCACCGTGCCGTTGGCCAGCACGGCCTGGCTGATGGCGCCGCGGTCGACGGCAGCGGTGCGGTAGCGCGGCACCTCGGGCGGCGGGTTGGCCTTTTTCCACTGCGTCCAGGCCGCAGCGGACAGCGCCACCGCAGCCACCGCCACGGCCCACTTCACCCACTTGCTGCGCCAGTTCATCCAAGCTCCCATTGATGCGGCGGCAGTGTAGCGAGCCCCGCCACGCGAACGTGGCTGCGTATGATGTCCGGTTTGCCCGACAAAACCTGATGAGCGACCCCCGCGACGCCACTGCCCCACCCGAACTGCCTGAGTTGACCGCCCGGCCTGAGTTGACGGCACGGCCTGTCGCGCAGCTTTCAGCGCTGGACGCCCGTGCCCTGCGCGCCATCCAGGAAAACCGCACGCTGCGGGTGCGCGGTGCGCGCACGCACAACCTGAAGAACATCGATCTCGACATCCCCAAGCATGCGCTGGTGGTGATCACGGGGTTGTCAGGCAGCGGCAAGTCGAGCCTGGCTTTTGACACGCTGTACGCCGAAGGCCAGCGCCGCTACGTCGAAAGCCTCTCGGCCTATGCCCGGCAGTTTCTGCAGCTCATGGACAAGCCCGATGTCGATGTCATTGAAGGCCTGAGCCCGGCCATCAGCATCGAGCAAAAAGCCACGTCGCACAACCCACGCTCCACCGTGGGCACCATCACTGAAATCCACGACTACCTGCGCCTGCTTTACGCCCGCGCCGGCACGCCATATTGCCCCGACCATGACCTGCCGCTGCAGGCGCAGAGCGTGGCGCAGATGGTGGACGCCGTGCTGGCGCTGCCCGAAGACACGCGGCTCATGGTGCTGGCGCCCGTGGTGCGCGACCGCAAAGGCGAATTCACCGACCTGTTTGAAGACATGCAGGCACGTGGCTACGTGCGCTTTCGTGTTGGCGGTGACGGCCAGCCGGGCGCGGTGGTGGAAGCCGAAGCGCTGCCCACGCTGAAGAAAAACGAAAAACACGACATCGACGTGGTGGTGGACCGGCTCAAGACCAAAGCCGACATGAAACAGCGCCTGGCCGAAAGCTTTGAAGCCAGCCTGCGCATTGCCGACGGCCGCGCCATTGCACTTGAAATGGACACCGGCCGCGAGCACCTCTTCAGCAGCAAGTTTGGCTGCCCCGTGTGCAGCTATTCGCTGCCAGAGCTGGAGCCGCGCCTGTTCAGCTTCAACAGCCCCGTGGGCGCCTGCCCGGCGTGTGACGGCCTGGGCCAGGTCACGGTGTTCGACCCCGACCGCGTGGTGGCCTTCCCCAGCCTGAGCCTGGCCGCCGGTGCCGTGAAGGGCTGGGACCGCCGCAACGCCTACACGCACAGCCTGCTGGAGAGCGTGGCCAAACACTACGCCTTCAACATCGAGACGCCGTTTGAGCAACTGGCCAAGTCCGCACAGCAGGTGCTGCTGCACGGGTCTGGCGAAGACGAAATCGAATTCATCTACGAAGCCGAAGGCGTGGGCAAGGGTGGCAAGGCCAAGATCCGCCAGGTCAAGCGCAGCCACCCCTTTGAAGGAATCATCCCCAACTTCACGCGGCGTTTCAAAGAGACGGATTCGGTGGCGGTGCGCGAAGAACTGTCGCGCTACCAGGCCGCCAAACCCTGCACGCAGTGCCACGGCTCGCGGCTGCGGCGCGAGGCGCGGCATGTGTTCCTGCAGCACGCCGACGGCGTCAAGGGCAAGCCCATTTACGAGGCCGAACACGCCACGCTGGCCAATGCGCTGGCCTACTTTCAAGACTTGAAGCTGGTGGGCGCCAAGGCCGAGATCGCCGACAAGATCATGCGAGAAATCCGCAGCCGGCTGCGCTTCTTGAACGACGTGGGCCTGAACTACCTGAGCCTGGACCGCGGCGCCGACACGCTGAGCGGCGGCGAGGCCCAGCGCATCCGCCTGGCCAGCCAGATCGGCAGCGGCCTGAGCGGCGTGCTGTACGTGCTGGACGAGCCCAGCATCGGAGTGCACCAGCGCGACAACGAAAGGCTCATCGGCACGCTCAAGCACCTGCGTGACCTGGGCAACAGCGTGCTGGTGGTGGAGCATGACGAAGACATGATCCGCGCCGCCGACCACGTGGTGGACATGGGCCCCGGCGCTGGGGTGCATGGTGGCCGCGTCATGGCACAGGGCACGCCGCAAGAGGCGTGCGACA
>CAZUKT010000351.1:0-5306 GCA_964620975.1 uncultured Rubrivivax sp.
CCGGCCTGAGCGCGGCCCGCGCCTTGCGGCGCGACGCACCCGAGCTTGACATCACTGTGCTGGACCGTGGCACCGCGCTGCGTGCGCTGCCGCTGAGCAACCCCTGGCTGGTGGGCCGCACGCCCGAGCGCCTGCCGCGCCTGGACCTGGCCGCGTTGGCGCAGTCCCAGGGCTGGCGCTTCGTGGCCGGCGAGGTGCAATCGATCGACCGCGAGCGGCGCGTGGTGCACACCGCCCAGGGCCGCCATGCCTACGACTGGCTGGTGCTGGCTGCGGGTGCCGAATGCGACTACAGCGCCTGGTTTGGTGACGACACACGCGCGGCCACACAAGCCCGCACGGTGTACCCGGCCGGCTTTGTGGCCAGCGAGCTGGACGCGCTCCAGCGTGGGCTTGAGCGCTTTGAAGGGGGCGATCTGGTGATGACGGTGCCGCCGCCGCCCTACCGCTGCCCACCGGCGCCCTACGAGCGTGCCGTGCTCATTGCGTGGTGGATCAAGACACGTGGCCTGCGCGCCAAGCTCACGGTGCTGGATGCGGGCGCCGGCCTGCAGCGCTTCAACCGCCTCTTTGCAGACCGCTACGCGGCGCAAATCGAGCACCGGCCGCACAGCGTGCTGCGCGTGGTGGACCCCTTCGCGCGCAAGATCGTCACCGACGAAGGCGAACTGCGCTTTGACCACGCCATGCTGCTGCCGCCCATGCGAGCACCGGCGCTGGTGGCTGGGGCTGGCTTGCTGGGGCGCGACGCGCAAGGCCAGGCCACGCGCTGGGCCGCCGTGGACCCGCTGCAGTTGCGCGCCCCGGCCGACGCACGTGTGTACCTGGCCGGTGACGTGCTGGACAAGGTGTCTGACTTGTTTGGCGCCTATCCCAAGACCGCGCACGTGGCCTGCCACCTGGGTGCTGCCGTGGCGCAGCAAGTGGCCGCCGCCAGCCGCGGCCAGGCCGCGCCGGCGGCGGCGCTGCCGCAGAGCATCTGCCACGTCTGGCTCGACGCCGACCCGCCGGAACAGATGCGCCTGGAGGCGCAGTACCGGCAGCGTGGTGACGGTGTCATCACGCAGAGCGTGCGCCAGCACGACAACCCGCAGCCGCGTGACGAAGACCTGCTGTGGGCCCGCGCCTTGATGGCCAGCCACCTGGGGGCAGCGCTGCCTTGAACGTGCGCGCGGCAAACGGCTGAGGGGGGGCGTTTCCATTGGCGAGGTGCCTGGCTGGCGGTGCAAGCGCCGCAGACGCCGCAAACGCCGCAAGCCGGCAGGCCATGCAAAACCCCCGTCAATGGCGGGCGTAGACGCTGGTGCGGCCGTCTTTGCCCACCAGCAGCGTGTTGAAGGCCTCGCGCCGCACCACGGGCTCGTTGCCGGCAGTGTCCAGCATGGTGCAGGCCGTGTCGCACACCGGGTTGTAGTTCTCGCGGCCCGGTGCCCCGCGTGGCAGGCCGGGCACGGCCAGGCCACGGGCGGCGGGGCGCTCCTTGAGCAGCAAGAGGATGTCCTCGGCCGGCACATGCCCTTCAATGAAATAGCCACCCACGCGCGCCGTGTGCACCGACTGCAGCGCCGAAGGCACGTTCAGCCAGCGCTTGATGCGTGGCATGTCGGCCAGCGGCCGGTCTTGCATCGTCACCACCAGGCCATGCGAGCGCAGGTGCTCGGCCCAGTCAATGCAAGCCAGGCAGGGGCTGGGTGCGTACACCAGCACGGGCGGCAGTGCGGCGTCGGCGTTGGTGTCGGCGTTGGTGTTGGCATTGGCGGCGCGCACGGGGGGCGGCATCAGCAAACCGAGCCAGAGGCAAGCCAGCGAAAACAGCGCGATGCGCGTGTGGTGTGTGCGGCGCGCGCTGCCGCATCCACTGCGGCCCGCAGCGCGGCGCAAGAGCCGTCTCAGCATGGCTTGGCCACCGTGCAGCCCTTCAGTATCCACAGCGACACCTCACCGGCCAGTTCGTCGGCTCGCACACGGCGCGCCAGGCTCAGCACGTCGCGGCCGGCTTCGGTTTTGAGCAGCGGGTCGGCACCGGCGCGCAGCAGCAGGCGGGCCTGCGCCGTGCGGGTGGCAAAGGCGGCCATGTGCAGCGGTGTGCGGCCTTCGTGGTCGCGCGCGTTGGGGTTGGCACCGGCGGCCAGCAGGGCTTGCAGCGGCCCGGTGTCGGCGTTGATGGCGGCGTAGTGCAGTGGCGTGGCACCCAGGGGCGTGCGTGCGTCGCGCTGCGCCGGGGCGGCTTGAAGCAGGCGCTGCACGTGTTGCTGCGTGCCGGTGCGTGCGGCGTCGTGGATAGGCAACTCGGCCAGGCCCAAGGGCGCCGATGCGGCCTGCGCTGCGGCCGGCGGCACGGGTGTGGCCAGGCACAGCGCCAGACACAGCGCCAGACACATCGCCGCCGCAGTGCGGGCGGTGCGCGTGGGTGCCAACAAGGGCGGATTCATGGGCGTGGCGGTGGCGTGGCGGGCAGCGTGGCAGGCGGTGCAGCAGGCGGTGCAGCAGGCAGCGCCAGGCCGCCCTGGATCAGGGTCAGGTAGGCCAGCACATCTTGCATGCCTTGCTCCTTGAACTGGTTGAGTATGCCCACCGGCCCGTCTTCGTCATGCGGGCGTTCGCCCTTGATGAAGGCGTCCATCTGCTTCTTCAGGTAGCTGGTGTACTGGCCCACCAGGCGCGGTGACTTGCCGCGACCCATGCCGTCATCGCCATGGCAGGTGGCGCAATCTTTCTGGAAGAGCTGGCCGCCCTGTTCCAGGTTGCCTGGCACACGCGGAATGATCATCACCTTCTCGGTGGCCGTCAGCCGTGTGAGTGCGTCGTCTTCGGGCTTGAATTCTGGCCATGCCGTGGGCAGCACCAGCGCCGCCAGATAGGCCGACACGTCCTCCAGGTCGGTGTCAGAGAGTTCGCGCTCCTGGGTGTAGGGGTACATGGGCAGGTTGATGCGGGTGCGCTTGCGAAAGGCCTGCAGCTGCGCCACCAGATGTGCCTTGCGCTGGCCCGCCAGGCGTGGGTATTCACCCCGCGTGCCGCCTTGGCCAAATTCGCCGTGGCAGCCGGCGCAGGTGGTGTTGATGTCCTTGCCACGCGCCAGGCTTTGCGCGGTGGCGTGGGGGCTGCCGGCCCACAACATCAGCACGATCAGGCAGGTCTTGAAGGCAGTGGCGGGCATGGAGCGGTGTGGGTCAAGCTGTGGGTGGCGCGGGCGCAGGGCGGGGCGGCGCGACGGCGCGATGGCGCGATGGCGGCTGCAAGATAAGGCCAGCGCCCCGTGGCTGCCTTGAAGCGCTTCAAGGATTGTGGTGCGGGTGCACGCGCTGCATTACCGGTTCGGCAGCAGCAGCGTGCGCTGTGCCAGCGCATTGCGGATGTTCACCAGGTCAACGTGCGTGATGTCGCCGGCACGCAGCTTTACCGCCTTGCATGAAAAGCTGGCGGCGTCGTTGATGTCTCCCGCGCCGTGGTACACGGCCTCGTCCGGGTACGGGCACAAGGGGCGCGAGCGTATGGGCTGGCCCGCCGCATCAAAGCGGGTGGCAATGATCTTGTCGGGCGCCACACCTTGCTCTACCCACTGCACCACGGCGCTGAGTGCATGGTGCTCGGCCCGGCGGTAGGCCTGCGGCGGCTCGGGCATGCCGCCGCCCACGGCGCTGGGGCCGGTGCCGCCGCCGCAGTGGGCGGTGGCCGGCAGCATGAACAGGCGGTGGCTCTGCCGCACCCGGGCCGCCATGGCATTGGCGGTGGTGGCCACTGCCGCCGGCGTGAGCCTGGCCAGGCGGCGGTCCAGCGTGTGGGCGGGCAGGTGCTGCCACTGCGCCCACTGCGTCAATGCAAAGAAGTAAGCCACGGAGCCATCCGGGGGCACCACGGCGTCGTTCCAGCCGTGGGTCTGCAGCAGCTTGCCGCCGCGCGCGGTGAAGCGCCGCAGGTCGGGGCTGGGCGCTGCGGTGACGGGGCCGAGCACGGCCTTGGCGTGCGTGTAGACGCCGTCCCAGTTGATGTCGCGCCGCCAGTCAAAGGGCGGTGAAGGGCTGGCGTAGACGGCGTGGCCGATGAAGGCGCCATAACCACCGTTGTCTGCAAACCGGGGTGACCAGTCGGCTTCAGAGCCGGGCTGCGCACCCGCGTAACGCGGCTCAGAGTCCAACACATCCCAGTGCCGGCGCGGCCCCCCGTACATGCGGCGCATGACCTTCAGCTCGTCCGCCGTGAGCGTGGCGTCGCCTTGCGGCCCCAGGGTGCCGATGTCAAAGTGGCAGGCGCGTGGGTTGGTGATCTGCCCGTCGGCCAGGCCGTCGCCTGCGTCGCAGGCTTGCAACACGCGCTGCGTCACGGCGCTGCGTTTGGCATCGGATATCGACGGCGGCGCCGGCGGCGCTGCAGGCATCAAGGTCTTGCCGGCCCACAGCAGCCACATCAACAAGTCGGGGTAGAACATCGACGGCGCGCCCGCCACGATGCCGTCAAAGAGGTCCGGGTAGTTCTGCGCCATCAGCATCGCCTGGCGCCCGCCGTTGGAGCAGCCTTCGAAGTAGCTGTACGTCACCGGCCTGCCAAAGTACGCCGCCGCCAGCGCCTTGGCGGCCAGGGCCACCGAGTGGTGCGCACGCAGGCCCCAGTCCTTGACCTTTTCCGGGTGGCCCAGCGTCCAGGTGGCCGATTCACCACCGTCGTGGCCCATGTTGCTGCCGGCGGTGACAAAACCGTCGCCAATGTCTTGCGCCAGGCGCGCATGGGGCGTGGCGCCGGCAAAGCCGCCGGTGCCGTTGAGCTTCAAGCGCCCGCTCCACGCGTGGGCGGTGAGAGGCAGCCACACCTCCCACTGAATCTGCGAATCGCTGGACGGCCGCGCCACGCCCTGCACGCGGCACATCGCCACCGCCAGCACCTGGCCGCCGAGCACCGTGCCAGCCGCCACCACGCTGGCCGATGCCACGCTGGCGTCTGGGGTGCTCACCGCGGCCAGGCCCGCGCAATCGGGCTCGGCGTGGGCGTTGCCAAAAGTGCCAGCCACGCCCAAGGCCAGGGCGGTGCGCAGCGCGGCGGCGTGTCGGCCGCAAAAGGCTGCGAGGCCGGTACTCCGTGTTTGCATCAACGCCCGCCGGCCGGGTTGCGTTTTACCGCTGCCAGGATGCCGCGCAGGATTTCAATGGGCGCGGGTGGGCAGCCCGGCACCACCCTGTCCACGGGGATCACATCGGCCACGCCGCCGCAGCTGGCATAGCTCTGGCCAAAGATGCCGCCGTCACCCCCGCAAGCGCCCACGGCCACCACCAGCCGGGGTTCGGGCGTGGCGTCGTAGGTGCGGCGCAGCG
>CAZUKT010000352.1:0-5286 GCA_964620975.1 uncultured Rubrivivax sp.
CCAGGATGGCCTTCAGGCTGCGTTTGTCCACCGGCACGGCGGTGTGGCTGTCGGCCTTGACGAAACCGTGGCCGGGAAAGTGTTTGCCACAGTTGCCCATGCCCGCACGCAGCAGCCCGTGCATCACGCTTTTGGCCAGCAGGCTGACCACACGCGCGTCGCGGTGGAAGGCACGGCTGCCGATGACGCTGCTGGCGCCGTAGTCCAGGTCCAGCACCGGGGTGAAGCTCAGGTCCACGCCGCAAGCGCGCAGTTCCGACGCCAGCACGTGGCCGGCGGCGCTGGCGGCGTCGGTGGCGGTGAGCGGGTCTTTCATCCACATCTCGCCCAACACACGCATGGCCGGCAGGTGCGTGAAACCGTCGGTGCGAAAGCGCTGCACATGGCCGCCTTCGTGGTCGACGCAGATCAACACGTCGGCCCGCGCTTTCTTGATCTGCGCCGTCAGATCGGTGAGTTGGCGGCGGCTTTCAAAATTGCGTGCGAAGAGGATCAGCCCGCCGGTGAGCGGGTGCTTCAGGCGCTGGCGGTCGGCCTTGGTGAGGGTGGTGCCGGCCACATCAAGCATCACGGCAGCGTGGGTGTTCATGGGGGTGTTCATGCGGTGGGGGTTTGGGTTTCGACGACCACAAAGGACGCCACGTAGTCGGTCTCGTCGGTGACGGTGACATGCGCCACCAGGTGGCGCGCGGCAAACCACTCGGCAAGCTCGCCACTCAGGCGAATGAAGGGCTTGCCGCTGGCTTCATTCAGCACCTGGCAGCCGCGCCAGGTCATGGGGCTGCGAATGCCTGTGCCAATGGCCTTGGAAAAGGCTTCCTTGGCAGAAAAGCGCGTGGCCAGAAAGCGCACACCACGGGCTGGCGTGCGTGCGCTGCGGGCGTGGAAAACCTGCAATTCAGCGGCGCCCAGCACACGCTCGGCAAAGCGCTCACCGCGCCGCTCGAGCGTGGCCTGGATGCGGCGCAGGTCACACAGGTCGGTGCCGATGCCGTAAATCATGAAGTGGGCTGTCCGCCGCCGGGCCGCCCCAAGGCGGACACGCCCCCCCGGGGGGCCGACGCCGCAAGCGTCTTGGGGGCCGCAGACGTGCGAATGCAGCGCTGGTAGGCACGCACGGTCTCGGGCAGCCCCAGTTCCAGCGCGTCGGCAATCAGTGCGTGGCCGATGGAGACCTCCATCACACCCGGCACGGCACGCAGGAAATCGGCGAGGTTGTCGCGGTTGAGGTCATGCCCGGCGTTGACTCCCAGACCCTGCGCCTGCGCGGCCGCTGCGGCGACGGCAAAACGCGTCAGTTGTTCACCCTGCCCCACCTTGCCATGTGCGGCGGCATAGGGCTCGGTGTACAGCTCCACACGCTGCGCACCCACGGCACGCACCAGCGGCATGGCGGCAGGCAGCGGGTCCATGAAGAGGCTCACGCGCACACCCAGCGTGTGGCATTCGTCAATCAGCGGTCGCAGGCGCTCGGCGTCCACGGACAGGTCCCAGCCGTGGTCTGACGTGAACTGGCCTTCGCTGTCGGGCACGAAGGTGGCTTGCCGGGGCCGCACGGTGCGGATGAAGTCCATCAGGTTGTGGAAGGGGTTGCCTTCGATGTTGTACTCAGCTTGCGGCCATTGGCGCATCAACGCAGCGAGTTCGTGCACGTCATGTGCGCGGATGTGGCGTTCGTCAGGCCGCGGGTGCACCGTGATGCCGTCGGCACCGGCTTGCAGGCACAACGCTGCGGCGCCTTGCACGCTGGGGATGCCCAGGTGGCGGGTATTGCGCAGCAAGGCCACCTTGTTGATGTTGACCGATAGCGCGGTGCGCCCGCCGTGGCGGGGGTCACCGGCGTGGCCGGCTTCGGGGGCGATCAAGGGGTTCATGGTGCGCTTTTGAAGGTCTCTGCCAGCCGTTGCACGCCGCGCCAGACCTGGCGCGTGCGCAGTTGCGAGTGGCCCAGATGATAGTGAAGCAGCCCGCGCAGCGGCCCGCGCAGCGCGCCGGCGGTGGCCATGCAGGCCTGCCGCAGGGCGTGTGCTTGGCCGCTGCCGGCGGCGTGGGCCAGCCCGGCTTCCAGCGTCACCCAGTGGCTGCCGGGCAGGCCGTCGGCGTCGGCAATCAGGCCGCCTTCGGCATGCAGTGTGTAGCGTGCGGTGGCTTGCACCGGTTGCGTGGTGAGCGTGGCCGTGGCCAGTTCGGGCAGCACACCCAGCGCACGCAGCAGCAGCAGTTCAAAGGCGCGCAGCACGGCCGCTTCTTCGGCTGCATCTTGCTGCGTGGCCAGCGCCGCCAGCGTGCCGGCGTAGGCGTCAAAGAGGGCGGGGTGCGGATCTTGCCGCGCCAGCAGCTTGAGCAGCAGTTCGTTGATGTAAAAGCCGCTGAACATGGCCGCCGGTGCCAGCAGCGGCTGGCCGCCGGCCCATTCGGCACTGCGCAGGTTGTGCACTTCGCCTTGTTCGTCGGCCGGTGTCTTGCCCAGGTGCGCCAGGATGGGCACAAAGGGCAGCAGCACGGCGCGAAAGTTGGACGTGGGCCGCTTGGCGCCCTTGGCCGCCACCACCACGCGCCCCTGCGCGCGGGTGAACAGCTCCACGATCAGGCTGCTCTCGCTCCAGTCGTGCTGGTGCAGCACGTAGGCGGCCAGCGGGGCGGTGGCACGCCTTGTCTTGGCACTTGCCTCACTCGTAGCCATAGCTGCGAAGGTGGGCCTCGTCGTCGGCCCATCCAGATCGCACCTTGACCCACAGCTCGAGGAAGACCTTGCCGTCCCACAGGCGTTCAAGCTCTTGCCGGGCTTCGCTGCCGATGCGCTTGAGCACCTCGCCGCCGTCGCCAATGACCATGCCCTTGTGCGCATCGCGCTCGACCACGATGGTGGCGGCGATGCGGCGCAAGTGGCCTTCTTCGGTGAACTTGTCGATGACCACCGTGCAGCTGTAGGGCAGTTCGTCGCCCGTCAAACGGAAGAGCTTTTCGCGGATCAGTTCACTGGCCAGGAAACGTTCGCTGCGGTCGGTGAGTGCGTCTTCTTCATACAGCCAGGGTTGCTCGGGCAGATAGGGTTGCACGATGCCCAGCAGGCGCTTCACGTCGGCATCCCGCGTGGCCGACATGGGCACGAATTCGGCAAAGCTTTGTTTGTCGTGCATCTGCTTGAGCCAGGGCAGCACGTCGTTGCGGCGCGCCAGCGTGTCCAGCTTGTTGGCCACCAGCAGCACGGGCTTGCCCTTCATGCCTTCGGCCTGCAGCAGCGCCAGCACCTTTTCGTCGGGTCCGCCAAAGCGGCAGGCTTCCACCACGAACAGCACCACGTCCACGTCACCCAGGCTGGACAACACGGTGCGGTTGAGCGTGCGGTTGAGTGCGGCTGTGTGCTTGAGCTGGAAACCCGGCGTGTCGACAAACACAAACTGCGCCGCGCCTTCGGTGCGGATGCCGGTGATGCGGTGGCGCGTGGTCTGCGCCTTGTTGCTGGTGATGCTGATCTTCTGCCCCACCAGGGCGTTGAGCAGCGTGCTCTTGCCCACGTTGGGCCGCCCGACGATGGCCACCAGGCCGCAGCGTTGCGGGATTGAGTCTTCAAGGGTTTGGGTCACTGGGGTCTTTTCAGGCGCGTTCAGGGGCGTTCAGGGGTGCTTACGGCGGTGTGCGTGCAGCGATGGCCGCGGGCAAGGTCAGGCGCGCACTGGGCAACCCAGGTTGTGGGTGGCCTTCAATGTATCCAGCAAGCGGCGTGCGGCCACCTGCTCGGCGATGCGGCGCGAGCGGCCTTCACCGTGTTCGGCCAGTGCCAGCGCAGGCACGGCACATTCAACGTCAAACGTCTGCAGGTGGGCCTGGCCCCGCGTGGCCACGATGCGGTACGCCGGCACGGCAAAACGGCGCGCCTGCAGCCACTCTTGCAGCTCGGTCTTGGCATCCTTGCTCCAGCTCTGCGCTTCGTTGCCCTGGATCACGTCGCCAAACAGGCGCTGCACCAGGGCCTGTGCGGCTTCGAAACCACCGTCCATGAACACGGCGCCGATGATTGCTTCCACACCGTCGGCCAGGGTCGACGCACGCTGCGCACCGCCGCTGCGGCTTTCACCTTCAGACAAGCGCATCACCTCTGGCAGACGCAATTGCACGGCCACGCCGTGCAGGCTGTCTTCTCGCACCAGATGGGCCCGCACGCGGGTGAGGTCGCCTTCGTCGCTGCCCCCGAAGCGCTGGTACAACAGGGCCGACACCGCCAGGCTCAGCACCGCGTCGCCCAAGAATTCAAGCCGCTCGTTGTGCTCGGCACCCCAACTGCGGTGGGTCAGCGCACGCTGCAGCAAGGCCGGGCTGACGAAGCGGTGGCCCAGGCGCTGTTGCAGGGCCTGCAGCGGGTTGTCCACACGGTCTTCAGTGGCGGCCATTGCGCTTATTTGGAGCGGCCCTCGTACTTGATCAGCACGAACACCGAGCCGTAGATCGGGATCAGCTTGTCGTATGCAAAACCGATCACGACCTTGTCGTTTTCCTTGGTGACGATCAAGTCCTTGCTGGAGATGGACGTGATGGAGTATTCGGTGTCGCGCTGGCGCTCAAAGGCCGCCCGTGCTTCAGACACGGTGGGCGGCTGTGCCGCAGCGATCTTCTCCACCGCGCTCTGGATGGTCATGTACTCGTTGACCGTGGGCAGCACCCTCAGCGACAGGTAGGCGCCAAAGCCGATCACCACGGCCCAGAACATCAAGCCAAAAAGCGTGATGCCCCGTTGGTGCACGCGGGGGGCTGTGCGCGGCACGTGCGGCGTGCGCTGCATGCGGGCTGTGGCTGCTTTCATCGTTGGCCTCGTGGTGGTGCGTTCAGGGCAGCGGGTGCCTTCAGTTGAAGGCGCCAATGCGGCCGAGGTTGCCAAAATTCATCCAGACAAAGAATGCGCGCCCGACGATGTTTTCGTCTGGCACAAATCCCCAGTAGCGCGAGTCCTCAGAATTGTCGCGGTTGTCGCCCATCATGAAGTAGTGACCGGCCGGCACCTTGCACACCACGCCTTCGGGGCTGTAGCGGCAGTTTTCAACGCCGGGGAACTGCATCTTGGGCCGCAAGTAGCTGGGGCGCTTCAGGTCAACACGGATCTTGTGCTCCACATCACCCAGTTTTTCGCTGAACATGGGTGCATAGCTCAGGCTGTCGTCGTCGTAGTGGTCGCCCTTGGCCACCTCGGCCACTGGTTTGCCGTTGATGCTGAGCGTCTGGTTCAGGTAAGACACCTCGTCGCCCGGCAGGCCCACCACACGCTTGATGTAGTCCAGACGGGGGTCGGGC
>CAZUKT010000353.1:0-316 GCA_964620975.1 uncultured Rubrivivax sp.
TCAGTGATGGTGCGTTTCTCGATGCGTTTCTCGGGGGTGGCGTTCAGCACGATGCGGTCGACGTAAATGCCCGGCAGGTGGATGGCGTCTGGCGCCAGCGCGCCCAGCGGCACGATCCCTTCCACTTCCACCACGGTGACCTTGCCGGCCATGGCCACGGCCGGGTTGAAGTTGCGTGCGGTGAGGCGGAAAACGAGATTGCCCGACGTGTCCGCCTTCCAGGCCTTGACCAGCGACACCTCGGGCAGCAGGGCGCGTTCCATGACGTATTGGTGGCCGTCAAATTCGCGAATCTCCTTGCCTTCGGCCACCAGCG
>CAZUKT010000353.1:326-5280 GCA_964620975.1 uncultured Rubrivivax sp.
TATGCCGGCACCGCCCGCGCGCAGCCGCTCGGCCACCGTGCCTTGCGGTGTGAATTCAAGATCCAACTCGCCGGCCAGGTATTGGCGTTCGAATTCCTTGTTCTCGCCCACGTAGCTGCTGATCATCTTCTTGACCTGGCGCGTATTGAGCAACTTGCCCAAGCCGAATCCGTCCACACCCGCGTTGTTGCTGATGACGGTGAGGTCTTTGACGCCACTGTCGTGCAAGGCGTCGATCAGGGCTTCAGGAATGCCGCACAGGCCGAAGCCCCCCACGGCAAAGAGTTGGCCGTCTTTGACGACACCGTCCAGCGCCGCGGCGGCACTGGGGTAGATCTTGTTCATGTGTTGCGTCTCCTGGCGATGCCTGTGTTGGGCGGCTGACAAAGAGCCGCGAGGGTACTACTTAAGACATTACGTAGTCGTTACGTAAAATCAACTACACCCATGGCCCTGCACCCGATGCCCCAGCCCGACTTCAGCGCACCGGTGGCCGAAAGTGCCGCACCCAAACTGCCACCGGCCGCGCTGGACTACCGCCACGCCTTTGACCAGGCGCCGGTGGGCCTGGTGCTGTCGCGCCAGCGGCTGATGATCGACTGCAACCGCGAACTGCTGGCCATGTTTGGCGCCACGCGCGAGCAGATCATTGGCCAGTCGTTTGAACTGCTCTACCCCACGGCCGCTGAGTTTGAACGCACGGGCCAGCGCATTGCCGCGCAACTGGACACCGCCGGCCGCTACGCCGACGAGCGGGTGATGAAGCGCGTGGGCGGTGCGCGCCCGGGCGAACTTTTCTGGTGCCACGTGAGCGGCCGTGCGCTGGCGCTGCACAGCCCGCACGCCGCCGGCATCTGGGCGTTTGAAGACTTGTCTTCAAAACGTGCGCTGAAGTTTGAACTCACGCCGCGCGAGCGTGAGATCGCCGCGTTGCTGATTGAAGGCCTCACCAGCAAGCTCATCGGCCGGCGCCTGGGCATCAGCCCACGCACGGTGGACGTGTACCGCGCCCGGCTCATGCGCAAGACCGGCGCTGCCACCACGCCTGAACTGGTGACACGCATGTTGTCGGGCGGGACCTGAACATGCGCGCTCGCGCTGGCCGATCCTGCCCATCCAAAGCACCTGCGCCGCCGATGATGCCGATTGACATCAGCAGGCCATACCCCGGTATGGCAGCGCAAACAGCGGGCCGCCTGACAATTAACGCCAGATATACATGTCATTAACCGTCGGCAATGGGGGCGCTGCATTGGGGCGCTGCATTGAGGCACTCTTGGCGCAGCGCCGCTTGGCGTGCATGCGGCACGCCCAAACACCCGGCGTGCGGCCTTGACTCACCCCGAACCTGCACTGGATCTCCCCCG
This sequence comes from uncultured Rubrivivax sp., assembly GCA_964620975.1. Classification (GTDB taxonomy): domain Bacteria; phylum Pseudomonadota; class Gammaproteobacteria; order Burkholderiales; family Burkholderiaceae_C; genus Rubrivivax. The sequence continues at coordinate 1,694 of CAZUKT010000353.1, forward strand.
CACCATGGCACCCATTCGCGTCTATGTGGTTGACGATCACCCCATGATCCGGCATGGCCTGGCAGCGATGCTGCGCACCGAAACCGACATCCTCTGGGTGGGCGACGCTGCCAACGGAGCCGACGCCTTGCAGTCGGCGCCGCCACTGGCGCCTGACGTGGTGCTGATGGACCTCGTGATGCCGCAGATGGACGGCGTGCAGGCCATCACGGCGCTGCGGCCGCTGCTGCCCAAGGCGCACTTCCTGGTGCTGACAAGCCTTCTGGACGCCAACGAGGCGCGCCGCGCCATGGCGGCGGGCGCATCGGGTTTCTTGCTCAAGAACGCATCGTCGCAGGAACTGGTCACTGTCATCCGCACGGCCATGCGGGGCCAGCGCGTGCTGGCACCAGAAATCACTGACGCGCTGATGGCCACGGCACGCAGCAAATCCACGGGTTCCGACCTGACCCAGCGCGAGCGCGAGCTTCTCGCGCTGATGGCGCGCGGCTTGTCCAACCACGACATCTCGACCCGGCTGTCGATTGCCATGCCTACCGTCAAGTTTCACGTCACCAACATCCTGGCCAAGTTGCATGCCGACAACCGCACCGAAGCCGTGTTGGTGGCACTGAGGAGCAAACTTGTCGCCCTTGAGTAACGCCAACGCACGCACTTGTTCACGGCCGCTCGCCTTCGGTATGGCGCACAAACTGATTTGTTGCCAAATGATTCGGGCATGAAAGGCTACTACCAGTTCGTTGAAGGCCACGGCAGCGGCTTCATGTTCACGCTGCGCGCCGGCAACCACGAAACCATCTTTGAAAGCCGTGTCTACTGGTCCCGCCAAGCGGCGCTGGATGCGGTGGTCACCACGCGCATTTGTTCGCAAGACCCGCAGCGCTACCTGAAGCGCGAAACACCCGAAGGCCAGCACTTCTTTGAATTGACAGACGAAACGGGCCGCTTGCTGGGCCGCAGCACCGGTTGCAGCAGCCGCTCTGCACTGGCGGCGGGCATGGCGTCGGTGCAACGCAACGCACTTTCAGAGACGTTTCGCGGCCTGGTGCGGCGCTCGCTGGAAATCGGTTGACGAAGGACTGGCCGCATGCCGGTGGCCATGTTGAGGCCAGTCGATGCGGCATCATGCACCGCATGATCACCGTCCACCACCTTGAAAATTCGCGCTCGCAGCGTGTGCTGTGGCTGCTGGAAGAACTGGGCCTGCCTTTTGAGGTGCGCCGCTACCAGCGCGACCCCACCACCCTGCTGGCACCGCCCGAATTGGCGCAGGTGCACCCGCTGGGCAAGTCGCCCGTCATCACCGAAGGCCGCGGCAAAAACGCCGTCACGGTGGCCGAGTCAGGCGCCATCATCGAATACCTGCTTGATGCGCATGGCGCGGGCCGCTTGCGCCCGGCCGCCGGCACACCGGCGCGGCTGCAGTTCACCTACTGGCTGCACTTTGCCGAAGGCAGCGCCATGCCTTTCCTGGTGATGAAGATGGTGTTTGACAAAGTACGCGACGCACCGGTGCCCTTCTTCGTCAAGCCCATCGTCAAGGGCATCGCCAAGCAGGTGGGGCGCAGCTTCATCGAGCCCAACCTGCAACGCCAGTTGGCCTTCATGGAAGCCCACATCGCCCGGCACGGCTGGTTTGCCGGCAAAGAATTCAGCGCTGCGGACATCCAGATGAGCTACCCCGTGGAAGCCACGGCGGTGCGCGGCGGTCTGGGGCCCGCCTGCCCGGCACTGACCGACTGGCTGGCCCGCATCCACGCCCGTGCCGGCTACCGGCGGGCGCTGGAAGTGGGCGGGCCTTACAACGTGGTGCCCTGACCACCGGGCTCAATGCCGTGGCAGACCCGGGGCGTGTGCACCGGCCACATGGGCCTTGGCCTGCGGGGCCTTGGCGCCGCGCACGCCGTCCTGTGGCACCGATGCGGCCTGGGCAAGCCCGCTCAGGATGCCGCAATGCGCAGCGTCCTGCACATCGCCGCAGCGCAGGCGCAGCGCCTTGAGCTGCTTTTCAAGCTGACGCAAGCTGCGGATGCGGGCGGCGACATGGCCCATGTGCACGTCCAGCAGTGCGTTCACATCGCCACACTGCGCGGACGGCTCGTCTTTCACGCGCAGCAGCACGCGGATCTCGTCCAGCGACATGTCCAGCGATCGGCAGTGCCGCACAAAGCCCAGCCGCTCGGCATGCGCGGGCCCGTAGATGCGGTAGTTGCCTTCGCTGCGCGGCGCCAGGGGCAGCAATGCCTCACGCTCGTAGTAGCGGATGGTCTGTACAGGCGTTTGGGTGGCATGGGCCAGTTCACCGATCTTCATGGCCACCATCGTAGCCGCTTGACTCTGCAGTGGCTTCAGGGTTCCCAATCGGTGCATCGGCCTTGAACTGCCCGCCGCCCACCGCCCGCCAACCACCACCCACCTCTGCGAATTCCCCAATGAGTGACTCCTGCAGCAGCCACGGCTGTTCGTCCGCTACCCCCATCTCCCAGAGCCCGCGCTACCGGCGTGTGCTGTGGGTGGCACTGTTCGTCAACGCGCTGATGTTCGCGGTGGAACTGACCGGCGGCCTGCATGCCGGTTCGGTGTCGCTGCTGGCCGATGCGGTGGACTTCTTTGGTGACGCGGCCAACTACGCGGTGTCGCTGCTGGTGCTGGGCATGGCGCTGCAGTGGCGCGCCCGCGCCGCGCTGCTCAAGGGCCTGAGCATGGGCGCCTTTGGTGTGTTTGTGCTGGCCCGGGCGGCCTGGAGCGCCCGCACAGGCACGCTGCCCGAGCCCGTGACCATGGGCGCCATTGGCGCGCTGGCGCTGGTGGCCAACGTGGTGGTGGCCGTGATGCTGTACGCGTGGCGTGACGGCGACGCCAACATGCGTTCGGTGTGGCTGTGCAGCCGCAACGACGCGCTTGGCAACCTGGCCGTCATGGCCGCCGCACTGGGCGTGTTTGGCACCGCCAGCGCCTGGCCCGACCTGGCCGTGGCGGTGGTGATGGGCGCGCTGGCGCTGAGCGCGGCCCGCTCGGTGGTGGGCCAGGCGCTGGCTGAACTGCGGCCGGCAATCGCCCTGAGCTGACTGGTTCTTGCATGGCCCAATCAACACCGCGCGGACTTGCGCCGCAGCCCATCATCCAAAGTTCCAGGTGCGCTTGATGGCTGTGGAGCGCCGGGTCATGTTGCGAAACTTGGCACGCATCCGTGCCGGGCTTTGGCGAGGCACGGGCGGTCGCCCCACGGCCTACTGCTAGACTGATTTCGTGCGCCGACTTCTTGCCATCGTCTTGTTGATGTTGCTGCCGCTCCAGTTCAGCTGGGCGGCTGTGGCCGGGTACTGCACGCACGAAGCCGACCCGCAGGCACAGCATCTGGGCCATCACGAACACAAGCACAGCGCCGCTGGCGCGGCCGATGCCACGCCTTTGGTGGACGCCGGCCTGAACGGCAGTGCACCCGATCTGGACTGCACACATTGCCACGGCAACTGCTGTGCCTTGCTGCACACCGCCATGCCCGCACAGGCCAGCGCAGGCACCGCGCACCCCGGTGCGGCAGCCCCCGTGGCCACCGCATTGCTGGCCCTGACCCGGCCCGAACG
>CAZUKT010000354.1:0-5260 GCA_964620975.1 uncultured Rubrivivax sp.
GCACGCAAAAGAGCATCGACAACCTCGGTGGCCGCGTCGAGAAGTTCCGCAACAAGTTTGCGCGTGTCGGCCTCAAGAAGTCGACACCGGCACCGGACGGCACGGCGGCTTGACGCTGTTCAACGCACGTCGCTCGCGACAAAGGCAGCCTCGGCTGCCTTTTTCTTTGCTGCACTCATGGGCGCATTGATGTGCGCCCTGATCCGCCCGCCGCGCGGGCCCCAAGCACAGCCCTCGGGCATCATCACGCCGTGAGCAACCCCAAGCCTGCACTGGTGACTCTGCGTGGCGCGCGCCGCCTGCCGCGCCTGCCACTGCTGCTGTTGTGCGCCGCCTACTTGCTGCCCGGTCTGGCGGGGCGAGACCCGTGGCGCAACGCCGACGTCACGGCATTCGGCCAGATGGTGGCCATTGCCGAAGGACGCGTGCCCTGGCTGGCGCCCACGCTCGGCGGTGTGCCCGCCGACGCAGCCATCCTGCCGCAATGGCTGGGCGCCTTGTTCATTGCCGCCACCTCCGGCGTGCTCGACCCGGCCGTGGCCGCGCGGGTGCCTTTTGCGCTGCTGCTGGCCCTGACGCTGGCCCTGGTCTGGTACACGACCTTCCAACTCGCCAAGACCGACGCCGCGCAGCCGGTGCCCTTTGCCTTTGGCGGCGAGGCCGAACCCACTGACTACGCCCGTGCGGTGGCCGACGGTGCGGTGCTGGCGCTGATGGCCACGCTGGGCCTGCTGCAACTTGGCCACGAGACCACACCCGAGCTGGCGCAGCTCATGGCCATGAGCCTGCTGCTGTACGGCCTGGCTGCAGCCCCCTTTCGCACCTGGCGGGCAAGAACAGCGGTGCTGGTGGCCCTGCCGCTGTTGGCCGGCAGCGGCGCGCCGGCCATGGCGCTGGCGGCGGGCTTGGCGGGCACGCTGGTGTGCATCTGGTCGCGTTACCCGCAGGTGCGTGCGCTTGCCGTGTGGGTGGCCGGCGGCACCGGGGTCTCAGTGCTGCTGGCTGCGGCCCTGGGCGTATGGAAGTGGCGCGCCACCAGCGCCGGGCTGCATGAACTGCCCCTGATTGCACGGCAATGGCTTTGGTTTATGTGGCCCGCATGGCCATTGGCCCTGTGGACTTTGTGGCGCTGGCGCCAGCACCTGGCCTACCGGCACCTTTCTGTGCCACTGGTGGGCGTGCTGGTGCCTCTGGGCGCAAGCCTGGCCATGGACGGCTCCGACCGTGCCTTGATGCTCGCCCTGCCCGGCCTGGCTGTGCTGGCAGCCTTTGCGCTGCCCACGCTCAAGCGCAGTGCAGCGGCCGCGATCGACTGGTTTTCAATGTTCTTCTTCACCCTGTGCGCGGTCACGATCTGGGTCGTCTACGCGTCTGTGCAAACCGGCGTGCCGGCCAAACCGGCCGCCAACGTGGCCCGCCTGGCGGTGGGATTTGAATCGCACTTTTCAGCCCTGCCACTGGCGCTGGCCCTGGCCGGCACAGGGGCCTGGTTGTGGCTGGTGAGCTGGCGCACCGGCCGCCATCGCGAGGCCCTGTGGAAGAGCCTGGTGCTGCCCGCGGGCGGCGTGGCGCTGTGCTGGCTGCTGTTGATGACGCTGTGGCTGCCCATGCTGGACCACGCCCGCAGCCCAAGGCCGCTGATGCAGAAGTTGGCCTTGCACATCCCGCCCGGGGCCTGTGTGCTGGCCCCCAACTTGCCCATGGCCACAGTGGCTGCCCTGGAGCACTTTGGCCGCTGGCGTGTGGATGCCCGCGCAAACGCCAGCAGCAATGCGGCATGCCATTACCTGGTGCGCGTGGTGCGGACGCGGCCGCTGCCGGCGGCGCCCGAAGGCTGGGAATTGCTGGCTGAAGCCAAAGGCCCCACCGACCGCGTGGACGTGACGTTGGTCTATAGACGCCAGGCCTCAACCCGCTGAAGTACCTGCGGGCGGCCGACCTGCTTCAGGCCACTGCGGCCGCAGCCGCCACCACCGCCCCCGCCGGCCGCCTGACGCGCAAGGCCGGCAATACGATGCGGAAAGTGGAACCCTTGCCAGGCTCGCTTTGCACGTCGATCTCGCCGCCGTGCCGCTGCACCACGTGCTTGACGATGGACAAGCCCAGGCCGGTGCCGCCGGTGTCGCGCGAGCGGCTGCCGTCCACGCGATAAAAACGTTCAGTCAACCGTGGCAGGTGCTCACGGGCGATGCCTATGCCCGAGTCGCTGACTTCCAACTCGGCGCCGCCGTCGTCGCGCCAGCGCCAGGCCAGTGTGATGCGCCCGCCTTCTGGTGTGTAGCGCACCGCATTGTTCAAGAGGTTGCTCACCGCGCTGAGCAGTTCGGCTTCGATGCCGGCCAATTCAGCGCCTTCGCCACCCAGCCGCTCTATGGTGTGGCGCCCCATCGACAAGGCCACTGCGTCGGCATGCGCCCGCACCAACACAGGGGCCACGGCCACCCAGCGGTCAGCGCCAGGCCGTGGGCTGCCTTCAAGCTGCGCCAGCGTCAGCAAGTCACCCACCAAGGCCTGCATGCGGCCCGTTTGCTGCTGCATCAACAACATCACGCGCTGGCGCTCAGCTTCAGTCAGAGGCAGGCTCGCCATGGTCTCCAAGAAACCCGACAACACCGTCAGCGGTGTGCGGATCTCGTGCGAGACGTTGGCCACAAAGTCGCGCCGCATGGCTTCAGCACGTTCGCGGGCCGTGACGTCCTGCGACAGCACCAGCCGTTTGCCGTCGCCAAACGGCCGCACCAGCACCGACAGCATGGCCTGGCCCGAAGGCGCAGCAAACTCCACCGCGTCGTCTGTGCGTCCTTCTTGCAGGTGCGCCACAAATGCAGGCGAGCGCACGAGGTTGGTGATGCGCTGAAGGCGGTCGCGGTTGGGGTCCAGGCCAAAGTGCACGGCAGCCACCGAGTTGAACCACTCGATCTGGCCGCTGCCGTCCAGCAGCAGCACGCCGTTGGGTGATGCCTCGATGGCCGACAAGAACTGCGCAAGCCGCTCACGCTCCTGGCGAACCGTGGCTTCGGTGGCGCGCAGCGACCGCTCCATGCGGTAGGCCAGCTCGCCCCACAGGCCCGTGTCGCGTGGCGCTTCACCATCTTGGGGGCCACGCAGCCAGCCCATGAGCCGCTGCGCCTGCCGTGCGTCCACCAGAACACCTGTTATCAGCGCCAAGAGCAGGCCTGCGGCCGTGCCCAAGTCAGCAGCACCCAGCAGTGCGCCCAATCCGCGCCCGAGCACGGCACCCAGGGTCAAGGCCACCAGCGCCGCCAGCGTGCGCGTCAGCAACCAGCTCATGGTGTTCGCGCTTTCAGGCCGCCACTGCGCTGGGCTGTTGTGTCATGCGGTAGCCGGCACCACGCACGGTTTCAATCAGCATTGACGCGTTGACAGGCCCCAGCGCTTCGCGCAGCCGCTTCACGTGCACGTCCACCGTGCGCTCTTCAATGAACACGTGGTCGCCCCACACACGGTCCAGCAACTGTGCACGGCTGTGCACACGTTCGGTGTGGGTCATGAAGAAGTGCAGCAGGCGGAATTCGGTAGGGCCGATCTTGACCTCGCGCATTTCGTCAGCCACGCGCCGCGTGACCCGGCGTGTGGCGGGGTCGAGCTGCAGGCCAGCCACATCCACAGCCGCGTCCAGCGCCTCGGGCGCCTTGCGGCGCAATACGGCGCGAATGCGCGCCATCAACTCCTTGGTGGAGAAGGGCTTGGTGAGGTAGTCGTCGGCGCCGGCGTCCAGGCCGGTGATCTTGTCGGCCTCATCGGCGCGTGCGGTGAGCATGATCACGGGCAGTTCGCGCGTGCGCGCATCGGCCCGCCAACGTTTGGCCAGTTGCACGCCCGACTGGCCGGGCAACATCCAGTCGAGCAACACCAGGTCAGGCAGCACACGGTTGATGGCGGCCTGGGCCGCCTCAGCGTCCACCGCCAAAGTAACCTCAAACCCGGCATGGCGCAGGTTGATGGCAATCAACTCGGCAATGGCAGTTTCGTCTTCGACGACAAGCACTGAACTCATGGTTGGGCTCCTGTGTGCGCTAGCGCACCACGTTCTCGACGTCTGCCATGGGGGTGTGGCGCACGTCGGTGCCCTTGACGACGTAGATGATGGCTTCGGCCAAATTCTTGGCGTGGTCGCCCACACGTTCAATGGCCTTGGCCACGAAGATGAGGTCGATGCTGGAAGAAATGGTGCGCGGGTCTTCCATCATGTAGGTGATGAGCTTGCGCATCAGGCCGTCAAATTCCTGGTCGATCTGGTCATCCTGCTTGAGCACCTCCAGCGCGCGTGCCGTGTCCAGGCGCGCAAAGGCGTCCAGCGCCTTGCGCAGTTGTGCAATGGCCAGGTCAGCCTCAAAGCTCAGGTCGGCCACCGGCAAGCGTGACGACACACCGGTGCTGATCAGCCGCTGCACAGTGCGTGCAATGCGTGCCGCTTCGTCGCCCACACGCTCAAGGTTGGCGATGGCCTTGCTGATGGCGATCAGCAGGCGCAGGTCACGTGCCGTGGGCTGGCGGCGCGCAATGATGGCCGACAGGTCGCGGTCGATCTCGACTTCCATCTGGTTGACGCGCTCTTCAACCTGCAGCACCTGCGTGGCGGTTTCTCCGCTGAAATGCGTCAGCGCATACAGCGCCTGGGAGACCTGCGACTCCACCAGACCGCCCATTTCAAGCACGCGGCCGGATATGCCGCTCAACTCGGCGTCGAACTGCGTGGAAAGATGTTTGTCGCTCATGATGCTGTCGCTCCGGCCTTCAGCCGAATCTCCCGGTGATGTAATCCTCAGTGTCTTTCTTCTTGGGCTTCATGAAGAGTTCATTGGTGGGGCCGAATTCCACCAGGTCACCCAGGTACATGTAGGCCGTGTAGTCGCTGCAGCGTGCTGCCTGTTGCATGTTGTGCGTGACGATCATCACCGTGTAGTCGCTCTTGAGCTCGTGGATGAGTTCTTCGATCTTGCCGGTGGAAATGGGGTCGAGCGCCGAGCAGGGTTCATCCAGCAACAGCACTTCGGGCTTGATGGCAATGCCGCGTGCAATGCACAGCCGCTGCTGTTGCCCACCCGACAGGCTGGCGCCGCTCTGGTGGAGCTTGTCCTTGACTTCGTTCCACAGCGCCGACTTCTTCAGCGCCCACTCCACACGTTCGTCCATTTCAACGCGCGGCAGGGTTTCAAACAGACGGACACCAAACGCAATGTTGTCGTAGATCGACATCGGGAACGGCGTCGGCTTCTGGAAGACCATGCCGATCTTG
>CAZUKT010000355.1:0-5257 GCA_964620975.1 uncultured Rubrivivax sp.
GTGGTGAAGTCGGTGGCCGGGGGTGGTGGCTCCCAGGTCATGCGGAAGTTCAGCGTCACCGTGGTCACGCTGTTGGGCGTGGGCGTGAACACGCTGCCGTATTCCATGACGGCGCAGCACTGCCGGTTGCCGGTGGTGCCGGCCTGGTTCTGGTAAAGGTTGCGCAGCCGCACAAAGCGCATGCGCCCGGTGGTTGCACCCACGCGGATGCTGGCGCTGGTCACGGTGCCGGCGCGGCCCACGCCGGGATCCTGCACCGAGAAGGTCACGATGGTGCAACTGCCGGCCAGGTTCTGCCAAGGAAAAAACAGGTTCGGAAACTGGTTGACGCCGTCCTGTGCCGGTGGGCCATCCACACAGCGCATGGCGTTGTTGGGCGCGTTGCTGGCGGTGTCGATGCCCACCGTTTGCGGGGTGGCGTTTGCGCCCCCGTCCCCCCCACCGCCGCCGCCACAGCCGGTGAGCAGCGCCAACAGGCCAATGCAGATGCCACGGGCCACGGGGTACCCCGTGTTGACGGGTCTGGCGCGTTTGGAAAGGCCATTGGTCGACATGGGCAGCTCCCTGATTGACTACGATGCTGCGCAGCATGCGGGCGCGTCGTTAGGCAAACGCTAGAAGGCCAAACGCCGGTGTTGGCAAACCGCAGTTCAATCAGGTTGGCGGCCTGCCCGCCAGCGGCGCGTCTAGGGACGCAGCAGGAAGGTCAGCGGCGTCGCCAGCCGCTCGCGCCAGGCGCTTTCGTCGTGCGGCGCACCTGGGAATTCGCGTGTCGTCCAGTCGATGCCGGGCCTGTAGCCCTTGGCCGCCAGCAAGGCGTCCACCTTTTGCTGGTGCGGCCCGTACAGGCCGTCCAGGCCCTGCGTGCCGTGGTCAAAGTACAGGCGATGGGCTCCCGCGGCGGGCAAATGTTCGCGCAACCAGTTGCGTTAGGCCGCAGCCATCTGCTCCACGCGCGCGTCGCCGCTGGCGCCCGGTGCAAACTGCGCCGCAAACTCGGCGTAGTTGGTGGTGATGACCCAGTGCGTGGACAGGCATCCCGCCGCGCCAAAAACCTGGGGGAACGAACACAGCGCGTAAAGCGATATCAGCCCGCCCATGCTCGAGCCCATGACAAAGGTGTCGTCCCTGCCCGTGCGCGTGCGGTAGTGGGCGTCGATGAAGGGCTTGAGCTCGGCGGCCAGAAAGCGCACATAAGCATCAGCCAGCGGCGCGGCATCGGCCGCTTGGGCGCCGGGCGCCACGAATGCGCGGTGTCGTCACGCAGCGCCTGCGCCACGGCCGCTGGGTCAATGGGCAGCCCTTCGACCCATGCCGTGCGTTGCACGCGCCGGCCCAGCGCTTCGGTCTGCACGGCCCAGCTTTCACTGAAGTGGCCGGTGCCCGGCACAAGCACCAGGCCGCCGGGCGGCACGATGTTTTCCACCACCGCTTCCCAGGCGCCATGGCCGTTGCAGGCGTAGAAAAACACGTCGGCCTCTTCGGTCTGCAACACAGCCTTCAGGCCGGCTTCGCACGCCGCGATGGTCTCGTCCACCCGCGGGTCACCCATGTCCATAGGTTGGCGCATCAGCGCGTGCAGTACCTCGTCAGGCAGCGGCGTGGGGCCCGGTGAATGCAGCAGACAGCGGCCGGGGATGCGGGTGACATTCAGACTCATGCGCCGATGGTAAGGCGCGGTTTCTCTGGGGCCAGCCGGCCCGGGGGCCAGTCCTACGGGCGGTGCAGCCAACACCAGGCTACCCGAACAGATGCACCCACATCGTTCGGGCCGGCGCTACGGGTACTTGCGAAGCTGCGCTGCAGCTTCTTGGTTGCCCAGTGCAGCAGCCCGCTTCCACCAACGTTTGGCTTCCTGGATGTCTTTGGAAACACTGAAACCGCCTTCGTAGAGTTCCCCAATGCCGCCAATGGCACTGGCGTGTTCTTGCGCCGCCGCCAGTTTCCACAGACGCAAGGCCTCTGCGTAGTTTTGCGGCACGCCTTCAGCCTTGAAATTCACAAATCCCAAGTCGAATTGGGCCATCGCGTTGCCTTGCTCGGCCGCGAACTTCCACAGCCTGATTGCTTCAGGGAGGTTCTTTGCGGTGTCCCGGCCAAGGTAGTAGATCTAGCCCAGATTGGCGGCCGCTCTGAACAAGCGAATGATTTCGGCCGGGTTCTTTTCTGCGGCGCCTCCGAGCATCATCATGGCCAACTCGGTTTGGCCGTAGGGGTTGCCTTGTGCGGCCGACTTTCTGACCCACCGCACAGCCTCCGCCATGTCCTGCCGCACGCCCGAGCCTCTGGCGTAGTACAAACCCAGCACCCACTGCGCATAACTTCGCCCCTGTTCTGCGGCCGCACGGTTCCACTTGACTGCCAGGTTGATGTCCTCAGGGACACCAATGCCGCCGTCGTACATGCGCGCCAGGGTTTCTTGCGACTGGGCATCACCCTGGTTGGCGCCTTGGGTCAACCAGTACAGGGCTCTGGGCAAGTCTGCGGGCCCGCCTGTGGCGCGAAAGAACATGCCACCCACCATGCCCTGCAAGACGGGGTCCCCGCGCTCAGCACCCATGAGGGCGTAGCGCCGGGCGCGGGCCAGATCCTTGGGCACGCCTTCATTGCCATTGCTGTAGACGGCGTACATGTTGCGCGCAGAGCCTCCGCCGGCCTGTACCGCCTGCTCCCAGAGTTGGGCACCCTTGGCCACATCCTTGCGCACGGCAACGCCTTCCATGTACAGGTTGCCCAAACCCTCGAGCCCGGCGGGGTCGCCTGTTTCGGCCGCACGTTGTGCAAATTCCAGGCCCTTGGTCGGGTTGGCCGCCACGCCCCGGCCATAGGCCAGAAACTCGCCCCAGGCCGCCATGCCCCTGGGGTAGCCCGCCATGGCAGAGCGCTCCATCCACATGGCGGCGGCGGCCATGTTCTCAGCCACGCCCTGCCCCTTGCGCAGAATGACACCATAGGCAAACTGGCCCACCGGGCTTCCTGCATCGGCGGAGCGTTTCAACAGGTCGGCGGCTTCGGCAAGGTTGACTGCACTGCCCAGACCCAATGCCTTGGCCGTACCCAGATAGGCCATGGCATCGGCCTGCTTCTGCGCCACGGCACGTTGCAGATAGTCCAGTCCGCGCGCCTCGTTCTTGGCGACCTCGCTGCCAAGCACCAGACTCCAACCGTAGTACGACTGCGAGAACGCGTCCCCGGCGTCAGCGGCCTTGGCGAACCACTGCATCGCCTTGCCCATGTCCTTTTCCACCTTGGTGCCCGGCGCGTAGCCACCCGCCAGCGCACGCATGGCGTCACGGTCTCCCGCATGGGCGCTTTCGAGCACGGTTTCCAGCACGGTCTTGGGCGGCGGCAAGTTGGCTTGGGCGTCCTGGCGCCTCCGCTCTTCGTACTGCTGGATGGAGTTGCTGACCGCGCCGAAGATGTTGGACGTGTGGGCGGCATTGCTGCGGTCCGATGCGTACTGGCTGGCCCTGGCCTCCTGGTTGCGGCGCATGCTGCCGGCTTCGCGCTCGCGGTCCCATACCCTGTGCTGGTTCATGTAGTCATTGGGAGCAGCCCATGTATTGGCCGACAAAAGGCCAAACACCAACATCAGGTGCAATGCGAGGATGGTCTTTTTCATGGGGTAGCTTCAATGAACACAAATGGCAAACTTACGTGTCAACTTACATGTCGAACAAGGTGTTGATTCGGCATGTGCGGCCCAACACTTGCTCGTTCTTTCCAAAAAATTGTGCATGCCAGGCATTCATCTCTCGCCCATTGGTGCCCGCAAGCAGCAGCTTTTTATCGGCAAGAGCCACGCTGTCGCCGGATGACACACTTTTGCGAATGTCTTCAGCGTGGCACTGGGCTGCTGCGGCAATTTCATCCCCGCTGCGCAACGGGCGCCCCGGCGCCGCAAAGACGACGACGCCTCTTTCGATAGGAAACGCTCCCGCGATCCACAACTCTGAATACTGGTATCTGTAGTAGTTTTTTGGGTCTTTCAATCGCTCTCTCAACTCGGCGGTCTCACGCTTCAAAGGGCCAAATGGGCTTTGTTTGCCGGTAAATTCTGGCCCGGAAACGATCCCGGACGCGCGCGGCGGCTCGTAGTTGGATATCTGCCCAATGGTGCCGCAGGCCGTTAGCACCAGCACGGCACTTGCGGTGATCAATGTCTTCAGGATCTTGATTTTCATGTTTGCGCTCTTTGGATTGGGTCGGGGCCCGATAAACGTTGATTGAACACCATCGCCTGGCATTTGCCCGCAGGTTACTTGCCACCCGCCAACAGTGCCCTGACCTTGTCGTCCTTGGCCAGCATCAAGGGCGTGTCGCCGGCATTGTTTTTCACGTTCACATCTGCGCCCTTGGCCACCAAAAGCTCCACCATGGCCACGTTGCCACGCCCCACCGCCAGATGCAGGGGCGTGTAGCCGTCGTTCTTCTTGATATTGATGTTGGCGCCCTTGGCAAGCAGCAGTTCAATCATGGCCTTGTTGGACGCCATCACGGCGTAATGCAACGGGCGCAAACCCAGCATGGCGCCCTTGTTGTTGACGTCCACGCCTTCGGCAATGAGTTTCTCGACCGTCGCCACGTCACCCGCAATCACGGCGTCTTCAATGCCCGCCGCGTGCGAGGGCAAGGCGATGGCAAAAACGGCAAGGCACAAGGCACTGATGAGTTTTTTCATGGTCGTTTTCCAAAAGATACGGGTGGGGAAGAAGGGCGTTGCAGGTGGCAACCAGGCTTTGCGTGGGTTACTTCTTGGGCACAGGCACAAAACAGGGCAGCAGCGCTTTGTTCTTGGCAACGTCTGCGCAGGCCAGCACCTTGATGTCCCGGTCGGGGAAGATGATGAGTTGGAAGTCACCATGGCCCGCGCAGGTAAAGGACCACAGCGCCGTGCCATCGGGCAGCGCGCCCTGGGGCAGTTCCTTCAAGACGTAGGGGCACATTTGCCCCATGCTGGAAAGCAGCTTGGTGATGCGCTCGCCGCGTTCGTCTTGGCTCATGCCGCTGAATTCGTCATGCAACGAATTGGGGGCACCGTGCGCCGCCGCAGAAACGGCCAGCACGCCAGCGGCGGCGGCACGCAAGAAGTTGTTCATCAAGTCCCTCGCTGAGCAGGTGGCTCAGGGTCATACGCACCCCACCGGGCCGATAGGGCTCACGGCGGTGCGAATTGAGCGCCAAGCGCCGAGCGCCGCACTGGAGTTCGACGCCTACCTCGAGTGCGGCATCTTGGCTCATGGCTTCCTGAGGCTGC
>CAZUKT010000356.1:0-5251 GCA_964620975.1 uncultured Rubrivivax sp.
CCGCGTCGTTGGTGCGGCTCATGATGCCGATGCCGGCATACAGCGCCACGGTGGCAAACAAGAACACCAGGCCAATCGCGGAACGCGACAGGCCCATCTGCTCTGCAATGGCCAGGATGACCACAAAGACGAGGAAACCGCCCGTGTACCAGCCATAGACCTTGTTCAGCCCCTTCTTGAAAGCCGCGTTGGCTTCCTTGTTGGAGACACCCGCCTGGGGTTCGAAACTCAAGCCTGCCATGTCATTCCTCCTCGGCAACGCCGTGTTCCTGGTCCAGCTGGTTCATGTACCGAGCGTAGAACCAGATGATGACCACATAGATAACCAGCGAACCCTGGGCACCCATCCAGAAACTGAAGGGCCAGCCAAAAAAAGTGAAGTTCAGGTCGCGGGCAAAGTAGCTCACGACATACGTCACCACAAACCAGATGGACATGAGGATCGCAGTGATCCGCAAGTTCTTCTGCCAGTAGCGTTGGTGGTTCTCACTCACCTTCATTTCAGTCACCTCTTTTCTGTTGCATGTGCCCGGGATAGGGCTTTGTGATCCACACCGTCACCAGTCTCCATGGCGACACCACACCCGGCGGCAGGGGCCCCGCCGGCATCAACCCAAACCGCCTCAGGTGGCCGGTTTGCCAACGAGCAGGCCGGTCTCGCGCTCCAGTTGCGCGGCGACCTTGGGCTCGAACTTTTGAAGGTGGCGAATGATCTTCACCGCTTCATCAGGGTCATGCCGATCGACATGAACCCGTGCCAGCTGATACCAGCCGTGCGGGCTCATGGGTTGCAGTTCGGTGTTGCGCTTGAGGGCCGACACGGCCTCGTCATGGCGCCCAAGGCGGATCAGGACCAGACCCATGCCGTACCAGGCGCGGTCGAGTTCAGGGCCAAGTTCAGAAGCGCGCTTGAAGGCAGCCAGGGCTTCGTCCCACAGGCCTGCCAGTTCAAGCACATAGCCGTGGTTGAACCAGGTGCTGGCGTGGTCGGCACGCAGCACCACCAGGCGCCTGGAATCAGCAAGTGCGGCGTCCAACTGCTCGGCCTGCACGCGCATGTGCATGCGGCTGGCCAGTGCGTAGGGGTCGTCGGGCCAGCGCCTGAGCATGGCGTCAAACACGGCGGATGCGGCGGCATTGCGGCCCAGCACCAGCAAGCCCATGGCCTGCCACTTCATCCACAGGTGTTCAATGCGCTTCATCGGCAGCCCGGTTGGCCAATCATTTGCGTGCTCACACACAGGTCGGCACGTTCAAACGTGACCACGGCGTACAGCACGATCAGCAGCAAAAAAGTGACCACCGGCACCTGCGAGTCACCCACCAGCCGCGGCGTTAGCTTGCGCACTGGCACCGTGAATGGCTTGCTCAGCACCTGCAGCAATTTGTAGAAGAAATTGCTTTCGCGCCGGGCGCCGGCCAACACGTAAAGAATGCCCTGCCCCAGCAGCGCCAGCAGCGCGATGTAGAGAACCAACTGAGCGAGATTGAGAGCAGTCAACATGGTGAATATCAAAAGGTGAGCTAATGTTTTGCAGACGGCTTACGCGTTTCTGACGTACCCGTCAGAACCGCTAGCAAGCACCGATAGGTCTTTCCCTAGTTTGACCCCACGATCACTGAGGTTGCGCCAGCGGCGTTGATGCCGAAGCGCCCCACCACCGCGCCACTTATGCCGGCGGCTCCACCGGCCCCAGTGCCTGGGCTCGGGCAGCCACCCGAACCACACTGACCGTACAGTCCGATTCGGCCACCACCTGTGAAGACACACTGCCCAGGTAGCGGCGCAACGCCGAGTTGCCGCGCGCGCCCATCACGATGTGGTCCACGCCGTTGCGGCGCGCAAAGTCGATGATGGCAGCGGCGGCATCGGGCGCTTCCAGCACATGGAAGGTCAGCCGCCCTTCGTCAAGCTTGAGCGCCTTGCTGATAGGCCGCGCCCAGTGCTTGAGTTGCACGAGTTGCTTGACGTGCACGCTCTGCCCACTGGCATCCACCTTCTCGTCCATGCCGATGCGGTGGGTGCGCATGACGCTGGTGCAGGCCAGGCGCGCACCGGGCTCGGTCAGCAGCAGGCGGCGCACCGTTTCGCGCAGTTGTTCTTGCAGCGGCATGGACGAGCCTTCCACGTCCACCGCCACCATGATGATGGGGTTGCGGCGCAGTTGTTGTGCCACGCAGGTGACAGCAGCTTCAGGCTCGCTGCCCCAGGCAAGGAACCAGCGCTTCAGGCGTGTAAAGGCACCGCTGCGTGTGAGCTTCTCGGCGCGCTGCGTGAGCGGGATCTGCCCCGGCGCCTGCAGCGCCATGGCCAGCAACGCAGCGCTCTGGTAACGCTGCCCGGGTTTGACCTCCAGGCACTTGAGGATCAGCTCTTGCAGCCACGGCGGGCAGTCGCTGCGCAGCGCGCGCGGCGGCACCGGTTCCACGTACAGGCGCCTGCGCAGGCCGCTGACCTTGGTGGGCGCGCCAAAGGGTCTCTCGCCCGTGGTGAAGTGGTACAGCATCACGCCCAGCGCAAAGATGTCGCTGCGGGGGTCACTTCGAACTTGCAGCACCTGTTCGGGCGACATGTAGGGGCCGGTGCCCATGGGCAGCGTGAACTCTTCTTCCAGCAAGTCGGGCAGTTGGGCGTGGCGCGACAGGCCAAAGTCGATGAGCACGGCGGTGCCGTCGGGTCGCATCAAGAAGTTGCTGGGCTTGACGTCCAGGTGCACCAGGTGCTGGCGGTGCAAGTCGTGCAGGGCCGTGGCCACGCGCGAACCTATTTCCACCACTTCGTCCAGCGCCAGCGGGGCTTCGTCAAAACGCGCCCGCAGCGACGGGCCGGGGATGTGCTCCATCACGATGTAGGGCTGGTGTGTGAAGTCGCCCTTGGCCACGTAGCGCGGCACATGCGGGCCACTGAGCATGGGCATGATCATGCGTTCGACTTCAAAGCCGACGATGGACGCCGGATCCTCACCGCCCTTGATGCGTGGCACTTTCATGATCAGCGGCATGACGCCGGGGCCATCGGTCAGCTCGCCCTGGGCATTGATGCGCTGAACCCGCCACAGGGTGGCCATGCCGCCCTGGTGCAGTTTCTCCTCGAGCCGGAAGCCGCCGACCACCTGCCCCGGCTGCAAGGCCCGCAGGCCGGCCTCGGGCGCAGCGCATTGGCTGCCGTGGAAGCTGGCGCTACTGTCCATGGCCCAGGCGGTCGGCCAGCGCTGCTGGAAGACCAGCGGCGCGAATCTTGGCAGCTGCACCCGCGTGGTCGTAGGGGACGCGGTGAAAGGTCAGCGACGGCTCGGCCGTGTCGAGCATGGCGTAGCAGGCTGCAGGATTGCCGTCTCGCGGCTGGCCTGCAGAGCCGGGCACCGCCAACCAGCGGCGGTGCGGTGGCACAGGGATGGGCACACCTGCTACGGGCGTGAAGTCGCCTGCCTTGCCCGCGGCAGAAAGGTGATAAAGCATGGGCAGATGCATGTGACCGCAAAAGGTGTAGCGGCAGCCGGTGGCCTGCAGGCTTCGCACCGCCTCGGCCCGGCTGTGGATGTACTCCCAGCGCGAAGGTGCAAAGGCGTTGGCGTGCACGAACAGCATGTCGTCTTCGGTGCAGTGCAATGGCAAGCCGCCCAGAAAGGCCAACTGCGATTCCGAAAGCCGAGAACGCGTCCAAGCCACCACTTCGCGCGCGGTGAGCGTCATGGTGGGCGATGGGCCGCTGATCACACCCACATCGTGGTTGCCAAACACGGCGATGGCGCCACGCTCGACATGCGCTTGCACGGTGTCCAGCACCCAGCCAGGGTCGGCACCGTAACCCACAAAGTCACCCAGGAAAGCGTAGCGGTCCGCACCTTGCTGGCAGCAATGCTCAAGGACGGCTTCAACCGCTTCGCGGTTGGCGTGCAGGTCAGTGACGAGTGCGAGTTTCATGCCTGCAAGCTGCCGCGAAAGGGGTCGCAAGGGAGCATCTCACACCGGCGGCACGCGCCGCTTACCCCTTAACCCTGAGCCAGGAGCAGGCCATGCGCCGGCGGCACCCCACAGGCACCGCCGGCATGCCCGCTCAGCGTTTGATGGACAGGCGCTGCCAGGTATCGATCACGGTGTCGGGATTCAGCGAGATCGACACGATGCCCTCGGCGGCCAGCCAGTCGGCAAAGTCGGGGTGGTCGCTGGGGCCCTGGCCGCAGATGCCCACGTACTTGCCCGTGGCGCGGCAGGCCGTGATGGCGCGGGATATCAACGCTTTCACCGCCGGGTCACGCTCGTCAAAGTCGGCCGCCAGTTGCGGCAGGCCCGAGTCGCGGTCCAGACCCAGCGTGAGCTGCGTCAGGTCGTTGGAGCCGATGGACATGCCGTCAAAGTGCTCCAGAAACTGCTCGGCCAGGATGGCATTGCTGGGCACCTCGCACATCATGATCAGGCGCAGGCCGTTGGTGCCGCGCTTGAGCCCGCGCTCGGCCAACATCTGCGCCACGCGCTCGGCCTGCTTCACGGTGCGCACAAAGGGCACCATGACTTCGACATTGACGAGGCCCATGTCGGTGCGCACGCGCTTGAGCGCTTCGCACTCCATGGCAAAGGCATCCTGGAAATCCCCGCTGATGTAGCGGCTGGCACCCCGAAAACCCAGCATGGGGTTTTCTTCATCGGGCTCGTAGCGCGTGCCGCCAATGAGCTTGCGGTACTCGTTGCTCTTGAAGTCACTCAGCCGCACGATCACCGGCTTGGGCCAGAAGGCGGCCGCAATGGTGGAGATGCCTTCGGTGAGCTTGTCCACGTAAAACGCACGCGGGCTGGCGTGGCCACGCGCCACCGACTCCACG
Source organism: uncultured Rubrivivax sp. (assembly GCA_964620975.1). GTDB lineage: Bacteria > Pseudomonadota > Gammaproteobacteria > Burkholderiales > Burkholderiaceae_C > Rubrivivax. The sequence goes on from CAZUKT010000356.1 coordinate 4,821, forward strand.
GCCTTCTTCAAGTCGGGGTCGATGTTGGGGTAGTCGAGGATGGCCTTGGGGTGCACCCCGATGTTGTTGTTGATGATGAATTCCAGCCGCGCCAGGCCGACGCCACTGTTGGGCATCTGGGCAAAGTCGAAGGCGAGCTGGGGGTTGCCCACATTCATCATGATCTTGATCGGGCAGTACGGCATCTCGCCGCGCACCACGTCGCTGATCTCGGTTTCAAGCAGGCCGTCATAGACGTAGCCGGTGTCGCCTTCGGCGCAAGACACGGTGACCAGCGCGTCTTCGTGCAGGTGTTCGGTGGCGTCACCGCAGCCCACCACGGCCGGGATGCCCAGTTCGCGCGCAATGATGGCGGCGTGGCACGTGCGGCCGCCGCGGTTGGTGACGATGGCCGAGGCGCGTTTCATGACCGGTTCCCAGTTGGGGTCGGT
>CAZUKT010000357.1:0-2272 GCA_964620975.1 uncultured Rubrivivax sp.
TACACGTCAAACGGGGCCAGGTCGTGCTGGTAGTTGACGGTGAATTTGCGGTACTCGTCAAACAGCGCCTTTTCGGGGAACCACTTTTCGCCCAGCGCCGCCACGGTGGCGTTGCCGTGGCCCTTGGCAATGGGGTCGGGCCAGGCCACGGCCTTGTTTTCGGGCCGCGCAAAGAGCACGTCGTACAGCGTGCTGTCGGGCGTGTAGCCCATGGCGGCCACGTCGGGCAGCACGCTCGGCAGCTTGTTGTCGGCAAAGCCGTCGGCCTTCAGGCCGGGCAGGGGTTGTTCACCCCACACGTCACGCAGTTTGAAGCGCTTGGAAAACTCCAACATCATCCACACGTCGGTGCGCGCGTGGCCCGGCGGGTCCACCTGCTGGCGCCAGGCCTGGGTGCGGCGCTCGGCGTTGCCGTACATGCCCCACTTTTCCAGCATGTAGGCGGCAGGCAGTATCAGGTCGGCCACCTTGCCGCTGATGGTGGGGTAGACATCGGCCACGACGATGAAGTTGTCCTTCTCGCGCGCGGCCTTGTTCCAGTGGTTGATGTTGGGGCTGCTCTGGAAGGGGTTGGTCACCTGTATCCACAAGAAGCCCACGCTGCTGTCTTCAAGCCCCCGCATGATGGCAATGTGGTCGGCGCCCACCTTGGGGTTGAGCGTCTTGCCCGGCAGGCCCCAGATCTTTTCGGCCTTGGCGCGGTGGGCCGGGTTGTCCACCACCATGTCGGCGGGCAGGCGGTGCGCAAAGGTGCCTACTTCACGCGCCGTGCCGCAGGCCGAAGGCTGGCCGGTGAGCGAAAACGCACCGTTGCCCGGGATGCCGTGTTTGCCCAGCAGCAGGTGCAGTGCGTACAGCTGCGTGTTGACCCACACACCACGCTGGTGCTGGTTCACGCCCATGGTCCAGCACGTCAATATGTTGGCGGGCTTGCTGCAGTAGGCGTCGGCCAGTTGCACCATCTTGGCCTTGAAGCTGTCCAGCGTTTCGTCGGCGTCGCCCTTGGCGAGCTCGGCCACAAAGTCCAGCGTGTAGGGCGCTATGCCCTTTTTGTATTCCTCAAAGTTGATCAGCCAGTGTTTGCCGGCGGCCAAACGGTCGGTCTGCTTGACCTTTTGCCCCGCCGTGCGGCGCTGGCCCGTGGCCTCGTACTTGTCGAGTGTGTTTTCCATCTCCTTGCGCACCGTGTCGTGCTCGGCGGGGTCGGAGTACTGCGTTGTCGGGCGCATGCCGTAGCCGATGTCCACCGCACCGGCGGCAAACACGCAGTGCTTCTGCACAAATTCAGTGTTGACGGCGCCACGCGCCACGATCTCGCGCGCCAGGTAGTTCATCAGCGCCAGGTCGGTGCTGGGCTTGATGACCAGGTCCACGTCGGCAATGTCAGAGCTGAGGTTGGCGTAGGTGGTGATGTTGAAGATGCGTGTGGGCTTGTGGCTCAACTTGCGGTCGGTCATGCGGCTCCACAGCACCGGGTGTGCTTCGGCCGGGTTGGCGCCACACAACACGATGGTGTCGGCGAGCTCGATGTCGTCGTACACATTGGCCGGCTCGTCAATGCCAAACACCTGCATGAATCCCACCACCGCGCTGGCCATGCAGTGACGTGCGTTGGGGTCCAGGTTGTTGGAGCGGAAGCCCGCCTTCATCAGCTTGGCGGCGGCATAGCCTTCGGCAATGGTGTACTGGCCCGAGCCGATGATGGCCACGCCTGCGGGCCCCTTGGCGGCAAAGTGCTTGCGGAACTGGCGCTCCATCTCGTCCATGGCCACCTGCCAGCTCACGGGGGTGAACTTGCCGTGTTTGTCGAACTTGCCGTCGGTCATGCGCAAGAGCGGCTGCGTCAGGCGGTCAGCGCCGTACATCATCTTGCCGTTGAAGTAACCCTTGATGCAGTTCAGGCCGCGGTTGACCGGCGCGTCGGGGTCGCCTTTGGTGGCCACCACCTTGCCACCGGCCGTGGCCACCTGGATGCCGCAGCCGGTGCCGCACATGCGGCACACGCCCTTGTCCCAACGCCAGCCGGCTTCGGCCGCAGCGCCTTGCGCCAAGGCGGCGGTGGACACCGGGATGCCGGCCACGGCCGCCGTGGTGGTGGCAATGCTGGACTTGAGCAGTTCACGTCTTGACAAGCTGGTCATCGTGGGTTCCTCGATCATGCAAAAGTGGTTTGGGGCCACACAGGCCCGGCGGTGTCGGCGTCGCCGTCGTCAAAGTAGTGGCACACCAGGTCGGCGTTGATGACGTGGGGCAGGGTGCGTATGCGGGTAAA
>CAZUKT010000357.1:2282-5214 GCA_964620975.1 uncultured Rubrivivax sp.
GGCGGTCCATTTCGGCGCCCACGTCGCTGGCTTCCGGCACCACCACGATGCGGCCCAGGGCGGCGTCGAAATCACGCACTTCCACGCCGGGCAGCGTGGCCAGGCTGGCCAGTACGGTGGGCAGTGCGGCAGGTTCTGCCGTGACGAGAATGCCGGAAAGGTTCATGTCGATTGGGTGCGCGGTGGGTTCCAGTGCGGACGAGTCTCCGGGGGGGGCCATGGGGGTGGGTTGAGGAACAGGCCGCCAAGTTGACATGGATCAACTTGTGCGCCTGTTGCCCGTATTCACCAATCGGGTGCATGGGCAGCATGCGGCCACGCTCCGCGATCAAGGGGATAACGGCGCGAGGGCATGCCTGCAGAGGAGAAAACACATGGTTCATGGATACGTTTCAAGGTGCTTGGCCATAGGGCTGGCACTGTTTGCCACGCTGGCCTTGCTGGTGGGGGCGGGTACGGCGTACGCGCAATACAAACCCAAGGACACCAACATCGTCAGGCCGGTGGCCACCATCAAGGCCAAGATGGCCAAGGCCAAGGCCTACGACGCCACCGAGTGCTACGAGTGCCACGAAGAGGTCAAGGGTTTCCACAAGACCAACAGCCACAAGAACGTGGGCTGCGACGCCTGCCACGGCGGCCTGGACACCCACAAGCCCAAGGGCAAGGGCAGGCCCAGCACCAACATGGACCCTGCCAACTGCGGCACCTGCCATGAAAACCAATACCGCACCATGTACAACATGAATCTGGAAAAGACGGCGAACAGAGAAAAGACGGTCGCCACCGGCACCGCCATGGACAAGATCCTCACGCCGCACGGCTTTACGCGTGAACACGCCGAGCCGCGTTCGCACGCGTTTGCCTTGTACGACCAGGTGGTGGTGGACCGCGCCTTTGGCGGCCGCTTCCAGAACAAGGAAGGCAAGGCCGGCCTCACCCGCATGGGCGGCAACTTCAAGATCTGGGACGTGCTGGTGGACGAATTCCCCGGCGAGCCCCACAAGGCCTTCAAGCCCGGCACGGCCGCAGCGGCCAACCCGGTGTGCATGTCGTGCAAGTCTTCCGACCACATCCTTGACTGGGCCTACCTGGGTGACCCCAATCCGGCGGCCAAATGGAGCCGCCTGTCCAAGGTGAATGAGTTTGTGAAGGACACCAACCATTCGCTGAACTGCAACTTCTGCCACGACCCGCACACCGCCGGCCCGCGTGTCATTCGCGACGGCCTGATCCAGGCGCTGACACGTCCGCAAGCCGACACGCTGTGGCACAAGGACCCCAAGGGCGCCAAGATCGACGTCAAGACCCTGGGTGAACGCGGCTTCGAGCGCAAGATTGCGCTGCTCAGCCGTTACGACAGCAAGCTGCAATGCGCGCAGTGCCACGTGGAATACAACTGCAACCCCGGCACCGACCCGACCACGGGCCAACCCATCGGCATGGCCGACCAGCGCACCAACCACTTTCCGCTGAAAGACGTGTCGCAGATCCAGCAGCACTACACCGACCTGAAGTTTGGTGACTTCAAGCACGGCATCACGGGCGCCACGCTGTGGAAGGGCCAACACGCCGACGTCGAGACCTACTACAACAGCGCCCACCAGAAGGCCGGGGCCGAGTGCGCCGACTGCCACATGCCCAAGGTCAAGGACGCCAAGACCGGCAAGGTCTACACGTCACACTGGCAGACAACGCCCAAGCACTACGTCAAGGAAACCTGCCTCACCTGCCACAAAGACTGGAACGAGAAACAAGCCGTCTACAGCATCGACTCGCTCAAGAACAAGTGGAACGGCAAGATGCGCAAGGCCGAGTTCTGGCTCACGCGCCTGATCGACAAGTTCGAAGCGGCGCAGAACATGGGTGTGGAACCTGCGGTGCTGGCTGAAGCCCGCGCCAAGCACTCTGAAGCGCATATCCACTATGAATGGTGGTCGGCCACCAACGGCGCGCACTTTCACAATCCGCAGGCCTTCGAAGCGTCCATCAACAAGGGCATGGCGGTATCGCAAGCCGGCATCAAGTTGCTGGACGACGCCATGGCCAAGAAGCGCACGGCCGCCACGCCGGCACCGGCGGCCACATCGGCCGTGACGCCGCCTGCGGCACCGGCCGCACCGGCCAAGCCGGTGGCCGATGCAGGCCGCCGCAGCACGCCTGGCGGCTGAAACGCCAAAGCAGCCGGTGCTGGCGCCCCCCGCGGGGGGTGCCGGCCCACCGGCCCGACCCGTTGCTCGGGCGCACCGCCAACACGGTGCGCCCGAGTTTTTTGTGCCCGCCGTGACAATGGCGCAAGCACTCATGAGGGGCCCCGTCCTTGGATTCAAAGTTGAGTTTCTTTGCCGCTGCCGCCGCCCTGGTGGCGCTGGTGCTGGCGGTGCTGCTGCCCTTGGTGTGGCGCGGCATGCGCAGGCACGAAACCGCGCCGGGCCACCGCCGCCGCACGGTGTGGGCCACCGTGGGCGTGGGCCTGGGCCTGCCCCTGCTGGCCGTTGGCTTTTACGCCCTGCGCGGGGACCTGGGCGCGCTGGACGTGGACCGCACGGCGCTGAGCGAACAACTGCTGGCCAGCGGTTTGCCGTATGACCCTGCGCAGGCCGAGCAGCTGTACGCTGAACTGCAGCGCCACATGCAAAAAGCGCCCAACGACCCGCGCGCTTTTGTGCTGAAGGCGCGCCTGGACATGCGGGCGCAGCGCTTTGACCAGGCGGCCGCCGCTTTCGAGAAGGCCGTCGGCATGTCGTCGCGTGTGGCACGCGACCCGGCGGTGTGGGTGGAATACGCTGAAGCCCTGGGCATGCAACAAGGCGGCACCTTGGCGGGCAAGCCACAGGAGCAGGTGGCAAAAGCGCTGGCCATTGACGCCAATCATGTGCAGGCGCTGGACCTGGCCGGCAGTGCAGCCCTTGAGGTGCGAGACTTTGCCAAG
>CAZUKT010000358.1:0-320 GCA_964620975.1 uncultured Rubrivivax sp.
CTGGAAATCGTGATGCGGGTGTACTTTGAAAAGCCCCGCACCACGGTGGGCTGGAAGGGCCTCATCAACGACCCCTACCTGGACGAAAGCTACCGCATCCACGAAGGGCTGCGTATCGCGCGCCAGTTGCTGGTGGACATCAACCGGCTGGGTGTGCCGGCGGGCAGCGAATTCCTGGACGTGATCAGCCCGCAGTACATCGGCGACCTCATCGCCTGGGGGGCCATCGGCGCACGCACCACTGAAAGCCAGGTGCACCGCGAGCTGGCCAGCGGCCTCTCTTGCCCCGTGGGCTTCAAGAACGGCACCGACGGCAACAT
>CAZUKT010000358.1:330-4856 GCA_964620975.1 uncultured Rubrivivax sp.
TGTCGGTGCACAAAAACGGCCAGGTGGCGATTGTCGAAACCAAGGGCAACAAAGACTGCCACGTCATCCTGCGCGGTGGCAAGACACCCAACTACGACGCCGCCAGCGTGGCCGCCGCCTGCAAGGAGATCGAGGCCAACAAACTGCCCTGCAAGCTGATGATCGACGCCAGCCACGCCAACAGCAGCAAACAGCACCAGCGCCAGATCGACGTCATGAAAGACGTGGGCGCACAACTTGCTGCCGGCAACCGCTGCATCTTTGGCGTGATGGTGGAAAGCCATCTGCAAGACGGCGCGCAGAAGTTCACCCCCGGCAAGGACGACCCGGCTGCGTTGGCCTACGGCAAGAGCATCACCGATGCATGCATCGGGTGGGACGATTCCGTGGCGCTGCTGGCCGGCCTGGCGCAGGCCGTGAAGGCTCGGCGCAGCAGGTAGCACCCGCGCCGGCCGCGCTACGGCGACAAGACGCCCAGCCGGCAAGGCCAGGTGGGCCGGGCGGTCAAACCCCCGGAGGCTCTTGCGCCATGCCCAACTCATCGGCCAACGCCTGTGCAGCACGCAGCCGCGCGCTGGCTTCACCATCGCCCGGCTGCTGCTGCAGCCATTGCTGCAAGTCGGCCGTGGCCGCGTGCAGTGACGTTTGCGCTTCTGGCAAACGGCCCACGGCGTGCAACGCACGCGCCAGTTCCAGCCGGCACCAGCCACGCCGGCCCAGCGCCGGGCCGGCGGCGGCTGCGGCCATGGCGTCCAGTGCGTCTTGCAGGCGCGGCAAGGCCTCGGCCGCCTGGCCGGCGTGCAGCAGCGCGCGGCCTCGGTGCATGGCAAAAATGCGGCGGCGTGCGGCCCAGGTGGGTACGCCGGGGTCGTCGGCCTCCAGGGCCAGGATGAGTTGCTCGCCGCGTGCCGACATGGCCAGGGCCTCGTCCACCAGGCCGGCCTCCAGCAGCACCATGGTGCAGTTGCTGCGCTCGCCGGCCGTGCCTTCGCGGTAGCCCGTGTTGTCGGGCTGCAGGGCCAGCGCCTGCTCGCGGTAGGCCACGGCACGGCGCCCGGCGGCAGCGGCTTCGTGCAGCCGGCCGAGTTTTTTCATGACGATCATCTGCGCACCCGCGATGGTGCCCAGCTGGTAGGGCACATCGCTGTCCTGCGGCTTGTCACGCGCCAGTTCGGCGTACACGGCCTCGGCCGCCGCAAAGGCCTCCAGCGCTTGCTGGGCGCGGCCCATGCTGGGCAGCACCCAGGTGTCATTGGCCTGGCCAATGCCCACCAGCACCGACCCATACTCAAACCGCAGGCCATAGTGGCCGGGAAAGCGCCGCAGTGTGGTCTGCAAGAAGCTGCGCATGCGGTGCGAGGTGTCCAGCGCGGCTTGCAGTTCACCGCGCTGGTGCTGCATTTCATGCCGCACACGCAGGGCACGCGCCCACCAGATGAAGAAGTCGGGGTCGTCGCGGTGCGCGGGCTCGGCCTGCGCAAACAGCGCCAGCGCGCGCTCGGCATTGAGCAATGCCTCTTCGGGCTCTTCCAGCGTGGCGTCCAGGCCGGGCAGTTGCATGTCGGCCAGCCGCGAGCAGGCCTTGGCCACTTCGCCGGCCAGTTCGGCGTCCCCGGGCGCTGTAAACCGCAACCTGTCCAGGTAGGCGATGGTGTCCTTCAGCAGCTCGGCCTTGATGCGCAGGCCGCCGGGCAGGTAGGTGGCCATGTCGGCATAACGCATGAGGATGTCTCGCACCAGGCCGCTGGTCTGCGCCAGGCGCGACTTGGCTTCGTCGCGCGCCTGCGCCGCCAGCCGCGCCTGCCAGGCCGACACGCCCAGGCCGGCAGCCAGCGCTGCCAGGGCCAACGCCGCGGCCGCGTCACGCGCCTGCCAGGCCGTGGCGCCCAGCGCGGCCGCCACGGCCAGCAGCGCCAGCAGGGATGCCGCCACCACGCCCCGGTGCCGCCGCACAAAGCGCCCCGCCACATAGGCCAGCGTGCGCGGCCGCGCCTGCACAGGCTGCCAGGCCAGCGCCGCACGCACGTCGTCGGCCAGGGTGTCGACGCTGGCGTAGCGGCCGGCCACGGTCTTGCTCAAGGCCTTCAGCACGATGGCGTCCAGGTCACCGGCCAACTGCCGGCGCGGCACGCCAGGGTCACCGCTGGTGTCGGCCGTGGCCTGGCTGGGGCGGGTGGGCGCTTCGTCCAGCACCGCACGCAACGCGGCCTGTGCGGTGGTGGTGCCCCGGCCGTAGGGCCGCACACCGGTCACCAGCACGTGCAACAGCACGCCCAGTGAATACACGTCGCTGGCGGCGGTGACGGGCTCGCCGCGCACCTGCTCGGGGCTGGCGTAGCCGGGGGTCAGCGGGCGTGGCGCGTCGGGCGCGTCTGGCACCTGGTCCAGCGCCATGGCAATGCCGAAGTCCAGCAGCTTGACCTGGCCGTCTGCGGTGACCAGCACATTGGCAGGCTTCAGGTCGCGGTGCACCAGGCCCTGGTGGTGCGCGTGCGCCACGGCGTCGGCCAGTTGCAGAAACAGGCGCAGGCGGGCCGCCAGCGGCAGACCACGCGCCGCGTCGTCCAGCGCCCGCCCGTCCACCGCTTCCATGACGAAGTAGGGGCGGTCGTCGGCCGTGCGGCCCGCGTCCAGCAGGCGCGCAATGTGCGGGTGGCTCAGCCGCGCCAGCAGGCGCTGCTCTTGTGCAAAGTGCTGCAGCAAGGCCGCGCTGTCGCGCCCGGCCTGCAGCACCTTTACCGCCACACGCGCCTCGTAGGCGCCGTCGTCGCGCTGCGCCTCCCACACGTCACCCATGCCACCGCTGCCCAAAGGCGCGGTCAGCCGCCACGGGCCCAGGCGTTCACCCCGGCGGTCCACGTCTTGCGGGCGCAGTGCGGCGGCGTGGTCCATGAAGGGCACCGGCTGGCGCTCGGCGGCCGCGTGCTGGCCCAGCAACGCCCACACCTCGCTGGCCACGTCGGCAGCAACGCCTTCGCGCTGCAGCGCCAGGGCACGCTCGGCCGCCGGCAGGTCAAGCAGACGGTCGAACAAGGCCTTCACGACGGGCCAGTCGACGGGGCCTGCGGGGGCATGGGGCGTCACGGGGGACGACACAGGGTGCGGCATGGGGGCCATGGTGGCGGGCGGGGTGGCGGGCGGTGTGGCGGGCGGGATCGCGCGGCAGTGCCGCAGTGCCGCAGTGTCGTTGCAATCGGTCACGCCAACGGCGCGCTTGTGGGCCTACGCGGCTTGCAGTGCCGTGGGGGCTCAACGACGATGCCACCATGAACGCCCACGCACTGCCCCCCACCACCGCACGCGCACCCGGGGTGCCGCAGGACCCGCAGGACATTACCGACTGGCTGGCCAAACTGGGCAGCGACCCGCAGGCCGCGCAAGAGGTCTACAGCCAGCTGTACAACGAACTGCACCGCGTGGCGCGCAACCACATGCGGCATGAAGCGGCCGAACACACGCTGGGTGCCACCGGGCTGGTGCACGAGGCCTGGTTCCGCTTGTCAGAGCAGACCCGCACGCGCTGGAACGACCGCAACCACTTCATGGCCATGGCCAGCACCATGATGCGGCGCATTCTGGTGGACCACGCCGTGGCCCGGCGCGCCGCCAAGCGCCATGCCGACCTGCAGCCCATCAGCACCACGCTGCTTGACCGCCACGGCAGCAGCCTTGACCGCGACGTGGTGGCCGTGCACGAAGCCCTGCTGGCCTTTGAAGCCGTGGACCCGCGCGCGGCCAAGGTGGTGGAGCTGAAGTTCTTTGGCGGCCTTGAAGTGGACGAAATAGCGCAGGCGCTGGACATCTCCAGCGCCACCGTCAAGCGCGACTGGACGCTGGCCCGCGCGTGGCTGCGGCGTGAATTGGGTGGGGTGGGGCTGGTCTGACGCTGGGCGGCCCGCAGGCGGCAGCCTCGGCGCCGGCGGGTGGGGCACCAAAAGTGAAAAACCCGCCAGCGTCTAACGACGCGGCGGGTTTGTCAGCCAAGCCTGGGTGGATCAGCTGCGGCGGCGGCGCGCGGCAAAGGCCACACCCATCAGGCCCAGGGCCATCAGGCCGTAGGTGGCGGGCTCAGGCACGGCGGGCGTGGTGTACTGGATCCAAAGCGTGCTGGGCGCGAGGTAGTGGGCATCCACCGTGCCGGGGTTGTCGTTGAAGCTCTCGAACATCTCAACGCGCACGTTGCCACCAGGGCCAACGTTGAAGTCGAGGCTCAAACCCACCAAGTCAACCACACCAAGACTGGAGTAGGTGGCGGTGCCGGAGAAGTCGTCACCGATACCCGTCGTCAGATTGACGCCAGCCGACTGCGCCACGTCAGAAAAACCGATCACGGCTTCGGACAACCAGCTAAAGCCGACGGTCTCGATGGTGACGTCCCAGCCGATGCCGACCTGGCCGATCGGGCCGATCGTCGGCAAGAACTCCAGGTGCAGGTCCTCGACGAGGATCACGCCGCCGTCGAACGGGACCGCAGCGGGCACGAGGCCCCACACGACGATCGGTGTTGCGCCGACGAAAGCATTGGC
>CAZUKT010000358.1:4866-5202 GCA_964620975.1 uncultured Rubrivivax sp.
AGCTAAAGCCGACGGTCTCGATGGTGACGTCCCAGCCGATGCCGACCACTTGTGCATTGGCACCCAGGAAGCCGAACCCGACAAAGTTGGTGGCCGCACCGATGGCGTCCATGCTGTCGACGCCAGAAATGTCGTAGGCATTGGTGATAGGCACCGAGAACACTTGCCGGCCGCCGGCCGTCAACACAGAGCCGCCGGAGGTGGCGTTCTTGGCGCTGAAGCCACTCAGCACAGTGGGTGCCGACGTGGGGCTCTTGACGGCAGCCTGCGCCACTGACATGCCAAAGCTCAGCGTGACGGCAGCCAGGGCGGCCACACCATGCGAAACGAATTTGT
>CAZUKT010000359.1:0-265 GCA_964620975.1 uncultured Rubrivivax sp.
TCCACACCTCTTCTTGAGCCAGCATCTTTTCGGCGCGGGCGTTGGCCAGGCCTTCGTCCAGCAGCTCACGTGCCTTGGTGCCTTCATAGGTGGCAAAGTTGCCAGGGTAGCTGCGCAGCACGCCACGGTCCAGTTCCACGATGCGCGTGGCCACGGCGTCGATGAAGGCGCGGTCGTGGCTGACGATGACCAGCGCGCCGCGCCAGCCCACCAGCAGCTCTTGCAGCCATTCGACCAAATGTAACAATATTTGCTACACGACCCG
>CAZUKT010000359.1:275-5184 GCA_964620975.1 uncultured Rubrivivax sp.
GTGCAGGCGCTGCAGGGCCTGGTCCACACGCTGCTCCCAGGTCCAGCCGCCCAGGGCTTCCAGGCGCGTCTGCACGGCGTCCATGTCGTCGGCGGGGTCGTGGCGTTCAAAGCGCTCACGCAGCGCACGCGCTTCGGCCACGCCTTCGGACACGGCGTCAAACACATTGGAGCCACTGGCAAAAAGAGGCTCCTGCGCCACGTAGACGCGGCGCAGGCCCGTCTGCAGCTGCAGCGTGCCGTCGTCGGGCTTGTCCAGCCCGGCCAGTATCTTGAGCAGGCTGGACTTGCCGGCGCCGTTGCGGCCGATCAGGGCGATGCGTTCACCCGCTTCAAGCGAGATGGCGGCACCGTCGAGCAGGGGCACATGGCCAAAAGCGAGGTGGGCGTTGGAAAGGGTGAGAAGGGCCATGCGCGGATTGTCAGGCCCAGGGCGGTGGCACCCGCCGTGGCGCGGGCCGGCCGGGTCAGAAGCTCAGCCGCACACCGGCCGTGCCCATCTGCCCCAGCACGGCACGTGTGCCTTCGCCGTCGGCCGTGACCATGTCCCAGGCCACTTCCAGCGCCAGCCAGGGCGTGGCGTGGAACACCACTGCGGCACCGTAGGCGGCGGCCAGCACCAGGCGGCGTGAGCCGTCGGGCCGCGCTTGCGTGAGCGTGCCGCCACCGGCACGCAACACGCCGTACACGTTGGGCGCGAAGGGCAGCGTCCAGGCCGCCTGCATGACCACGGCCTGCAGTTGTTGTGCAAACGCGCCTGGGGCCGGTTTGCTGCGGCCAAAGTGCAGGCCCCAGACTTCAGTGGCCACCGCGCCCAGGCGCACACCCACGCCCAGCTTGCCCGCAGCGGCGTCATAGGCGGGGCAAGCCTGGCGGTGGCCACAGTCCTGCATCGTGGTGCCAAAGCCCAGCGCCGAGATGGCGTAGACCTTGTCGTCGGTGCTGGCGCGCTGCGCCAGGGCCAGCGTGGGGCCCAGTGCGGCGGCCGCCAGAAACAAGAACCAGGACTTGACCATCAGTTTGGGCATCAATGCACACCTGTGGGTCGAGCCCACGCTGTCAGGGTTGGATAAAAGGCCGGCGGGCGCACGGCATCCGGGCAGCAGGCGAGCAGGCACAGGCCGCCTGCAACACGTTGAACTAAGCCGCGCCGCGCCAGCAAAGGGCTCAGCGCCGCAACCCGGCGGCCAGATCAGAAGCGCAGCCGCAGGCCCAGCGTGGCGCTGCTGACCACGGCCGTGCCCGAGTTCTGGCCGGTGGCGGTGGTGGCGTCCACGGCCAGTTCCACGCCCACGCTGGGCGCCACGAACATCACCAGGCCAAGACCAAAGCTGCCTTCAAAGCCGCTGCTGCGCACGTCGTCGCTGCGGGTCTGCACCACCTGGCCGCCACCGGCGCGCAGCACACCATGCAGCGTGGGCGTGAAGCGCAGGTACCAAGCCGCGTTGACACCCGCTGACTGCACCCGCATCTGCGCCCAGCCCTGCTGGATGCTGGCCTTGCCGTAGTCGGCCACCCAGCCTTCCAGGGCAAACACGCCAAAGCGGTAGCCCAGGCCCAGCCGGCCTGTGGTGGCACGCGCGGTGTCGCAGTACGAAAAGATGTAGCAGTCGTAGTCGTACTGCGACCGGCCGACGGCCACCACGGCGTAAGGTCCGGCGGGGTCGGCGGCGGGCTGCGCTTGCGCCTCGGGGCTGGCCAGCATGGCGGCCAGCGCCAGCGCCAGGGGCAAAGTACGAAATGTTGGTGTCATGACAGTTCTCCGGTCGGTGCAGCCACAGGCGCCACGCGCCCCGCCCCACCGCTGTGGCCACGCTAGCACCGGCTGCGCAGCGCTGCAATGTGTTGGGGCAAGCGGCTGTGCCTCTGGGCTGGCCCAATGTAGAGCGTCGTACCCAGGATCAGCTCCGTCGTCTGCCCACAGGCCCGCAGCTGCCCGCCAAATCGCAAAGCCGCGAATCAAACCGCCGCTGACCTGGCCTGCACCACGGCCCGGGACGCCGCACGTTGCCAGTCGGGCGCACCGCCGTGGGCCTGCTGCTCTTCACGGCAGGCGTCCACGAGCTTGATGAGGTGGTCGTCGCTGCTGGCCAGTGCAGCACCCACCAGTTCGGGCCAGGGCATGGGCGGCGTGGCGCGGCCCAGCACGGCACCGCTGGCCACCCAGCCGGCTGCGTAGGCATGCCAGTAGCGCGCCAGCGCGGCCCGCGCCTCGGGCCCCTGCGCGTCGCCGTGCGGCGGCATCAGCGGCATCAGCACCCGCAGCGCATGGGCGCTGGTCACCAGGTGCAGCGCCGTGAAGTTGCCGCTGGCTGCATACCCACGCGCTGCGGTGCGGGCCAAGCGCGGCAACACGTCGGCACCCAGGCGCAGTGGCGCCACCGCCTGCGCGAAACCGGGTACCAAGGCCGCAGCGTGCATGCGCACGGCAATCAGCCCGCCCGCGGGCTTGGGCATATGCAGCGCTTGCAGCACGGCCAGAGGCTGGGCCACGGTGCCAGCAGGCCGTGCCAGCAGTGTTGGCGCGTCAGGCGACGCCGGGCCCAACGGCAGCCAGCGGCAAGCCCAATACGCCAACGCGTCGGCCAGTTCACGGCCATGCCCGGCTTGCACCGCATAGCCCACGCGGATGAGCCCGTGAAAGGCCGCCGCACCGCAGCCCCGCATCAGCGTGGGCAGGGCCTGCGCCAGCACGGCGGCGGCGCCCTCCGTGACGAGCCAGTGCCAGAACAAATCACGGTAGGCCGGCCAGGCGGCCGGTTCCCCCAGGCGGCTGCGCCAGGGCTCGCCCGCCGGCCAGGGCACTGCGGGCGGCGCTGCGGCCAACCGCCTCGCATAGCGGGCTGCAAAGGTGTTCAGCAGTTCGTCGCTGGCCCCCAGGCGTTTCAGCGCCGACAAGGCCATGGTCAGGTGGCTGGACAGGTGACGCTCGTATTCCGCGTCCAAGGTGGCCGCGTGGTCCAGCAGCGACGACAGACTCATAGGCCGGCCCTGCGCGCTGCGCGCCGCAGTGTCAGCGGCTGGCGGCGGCCCGACGCGCTCACGCTGCAGACCCCAGCGCACGCTCCAGCGCATCCACAAACATCGCGGCCACGTGAAAGCCGGTCTGCTGTGTGATCTCAGCAAAACACGTGGGGCTGGTGACGTTGATCTCGGTCAGGCTGCTGCCGATGATGTCCAGCCCCACCAGCAGCAGGCCGCGCGCCGCCAGCACCGGCCCCAGCGCGTTGGCGATCTCCTGGTCACGTTCGCTCAGCGGCTGCGCCACGCCCTTGCCGCCGGCGGCCAGGTTGCCGCGAATCTCTGAGCCCTGCGGGATGCGCGCCAGGCAAAACGGCACCGGCTTGCCGCCTATCACGAGCACGCGCTTGTCGCCTTGCACGATCTCGGGCAGGTACTTTTGCACCATCAGCGTCTGCGCACCGCCCTGGTTGAGCGTCTCCACGATGCTGCCCAGGTTCATGCCGTCGGCACCCACGCGAAAAATGCCCATGCCCCCCATGCCGTCCAGCGGCTTCAGGATGATGTCGCCGTGTTCGGCGTGGAAGGCCCGCACGTCGGCCTCGTCACGCGTGACCAGCGTGGGGCCTATGAACTGCGGGAACTCAAGGATCGCCAGCTTTTCGGGGTGCTCGCGCAGCGCAGCGGGCTTGTTGAAGACACGTGCGCCTTCGCGTTCGGCCTGGCTGAGCAGGTGGGTGGCGTAGAAGTATTCGGGGTCGAATGGGGGGTCCTTGCGCATCAGCACGGCCCCCGTGTCGCGCAGCGCCATGCGGCCCTGGTGCTGCACGGCAAACCAGTGGTGTGGGTCGCCCGTGAGCGTGATTTCGCGCACCTGCGCCGTCACCGGCTCGCCGCGCTGCCAGCGCATGCCTTGGGGTTCGCAGGCCAGGATGCTGTGACCACGCCGCGCGGCCTCTTGCATCATGGCAAAGGTCGAATCCTTGTAAGTCTTGAACGACTCCAGCGGGTCGGCCACAAAAAGCAGTTTCATCGGCATCCTCGGCACCTGGCTACAGGGGCGGGACTTTGGCACATTGGCCAAGCAGACGTTGCACTTGCGACCACCTGTTGGCTGTCGCTACGCTTTACATCTGGCCGCGCAGGCACGCAGCCGCCAGCAAAAAGACAAGTCGTGGTGCGGGCTTGGCGGCGCGGGCACGATGTTTGCTCTTTGCCCCCTAAATCCTGGAGAACCCTTGCCATGAACATGCAACGCACCCTGCTTGGACTTGCTTCAATGCTGATCGCCGGCGCAAGCCAGGCCGCGCTCATTACCTTGACGGACACGCAACTCGGCTCCGGAAACCCGGTCACTGGCGGCGGCGTGACGCTCACCACCAGCAAAGTGGGCGGCAGCATCGGGTTCATTCCCGGTACTGGCGGCTTTTCGGGCCTTTGGCTCGGGGGCAGCAACACATCGGGCGTCTACACGCTGAGTTTCTCGCAGAGCATCAGTTCCATCGAGATTGAGTTCGACGCGCTCAGCGACATCGGCAGTGGTGCACCAGAGACACTTTTCGGCTGGGCCACCAATCTGGGCGCAGTGACCATCGGCTACACCAACCAGTTCGGTACCACTTTTGACGGCACCACGGTCACGTCGACTGAAAACGACGGCCAGGGCACCATCAATTTCTCGGGTCCGGCTTTCAGCTCGTTCACGTTCAATCACAGCCAAGGGCAGCAAAGCGGCTTTGTGATCGAGCGCATCCTGATCAACACAGTGGACAGCAACAACGTGCCTGAGCCGGGCACGCTGGCCTTGATCGGCCTGGCCTTGATCGGACTGGCGGCATCCCGCCGGCGCGCTGCCCACTGAGCTGCACTGCGGCCAGATGCAACAAGCCCCGCGTGTCGGGGCTTGTTTGTTTTTGCACTTGGCGTAACCCGTCGCCATGCCACCCTAG
>CAZUKT010000360.1:0-5180 GCA_964620975.1 uncultured Rubrivivax sp.
CGGCGGCCGCCGAGCGCTGGGCCAGTGCCCGCACTTCAGACGCCACCACGGCGAAGCCGCGGCCTTGTTCACCGGCGCGCGCCGCCTCCACGGCCGCATTGAGCGCCAGGATGTTGGTCTGGAAGGCAATGCCGTCGATGACGCCAATGATGTCGGCGATCTTGCGGCTGCTGTCGTTGATGCCCTTCATGGTCTGCACCACCTGGCCCACCATCTGGCCGCCTTGCTCGGCCACGCTGGACGCGCCCTTGGCCAGCTGGTTGGCCTGGCGCGCGCTGTCGGCGTTGTGGCGCACCGTGGTGCCCAGTTGCTCCATCGTGGCCGATGTCTGCTGCAGCGCGCTGGCCTGCTGCTCGGTGCGGCCCGACAAGTCCTGGTTGCCTTGGGCAATCTGCTGGCTGGCCGTGGCCACGCTGTCGGAGCCCAGTCGCACCTCTGACACGGCCCTGGCCAGGCTGCCTTGCATTTCTTGCAGGCGCGCCATCAGGCTGCCGGTGTCACCGGCGCGCAAGTGGATCGCGGTGGTCAGGTCACCCGCAGCCACGGCCTGTGCCACGGCCACGGCCGTGGCCGGCTCACCGCCGAGTTGCCCGATCAGGTTGCGTGTGATGAGCATGGCCAGGCCCAGCCCCACCAGCAGCGCCGTGGCCATGAGGCCAGCAACGGCCCATGTGGCCTCCTTGTAGGTCTCGGCCACAGACAGGGCAGCGCGATGCCCACCTTTGAAATTGAACTTGCTCAAGGCCGTCAACGCGCCCAGGGACTCGTCGTAGGTCATGCTGGCCACGCCGTCACTGATGTCGGCTGCGTCTTGCTGTTTCTTGTCGCGGCCCAGTGCCAGCACCTGCTGGCTGGCCTTGTGATAGGCCTGCAGCGCCTTGGCGACGGCGTCAAAACGCTCGCGCTCGCTGTCGCTGTCGCTGCCAGGGGCCACCTTGCCCTTGTAGGACGCCAGCGCCTTGTTCACCACCACCATGGCGGCGGCCATCTTTTCTTCGTACTCGGCGTGGTAACTGCGGTCGGTGCTGCGGCTGTGCTTGACTTCAAGCTCGCGCACTTCCACCAAGGCGATGCGAAGGTCGGCAAGTTGGCCCACACCTTCCAGCCATTTGTCATCGAGTTCCATGGCGCGTGTTTCTACTTCGCGCAGCGCAAACAGCGCACCGGCGCCCAGCGCGCCGGCCAGGCACAACACCACACCAAAGGACACCGCCAGTTGGCGGCCTACAGACATGCGCCGCAAGAGTGGAAGGAACAGTTTCATGAAAGTACCTTGTGCAAGACGCCGCAGCGGTGGCCCGCCGTCGGCTGCCGCCGGCTGCCGGCGCGCTGGCGCACCGGGCCGGTCCGGGCCGCGCCTACTTCTTGTGGCCGATGTAGCTCACGCCAATGATCTTGCCGCCCGCGTCCTTGATGGGGTTGTAGCAAGCGTCAAAGGCCGTGCCCAGCACGTCGATGGGGCCGCAGAACTGCTGGCCCTTGGACACTGCGGCGTAGGCCGCGTTGCGTGCCAGTTGGGTGCCCACACCGCGTTTGCCTTCGGGCGTGAGCACGTTGGTGCTGACGCGCACAAATTCGTCGCCATCCTTCACAAACACGGTGGCGGTGGCGCTGTGGGCCTTGCGCACGGCGTCCACCACGTCGTAGTTGTTGTTGATCTTGCGGTCACCAAAGTAGATGGCCGCCACCGGTTTGCCGGCTGCAGTTTCGGTGCCTTCCAGGCGCGGTGCACCTATCTTGGCCAAGCGTGCGTCCAAGTCGGCAATAGTGGCCTTGGGGTCGTAGGCGTGGGCGCCCAGCGCCATGCCGCCCAGCATGGCGGCGCACAAGGTTCGGCTGAAGTGGTTCATGGTGTTGATGTCTCCGTGACGTTGGCAAAAGTCCTGCGGCACGGCCAAAACTGCCGGCCGATCCAAGTCTTTCGGACGGCGCGGGCGGAACTTGAGATTTAGCAATTGCCGGGGGCAGAGCACGGCCCCGGGGGGTCACGGTGTCACGCTTGGCGCGCCGGCGTGCAGCCTTCGGCCATCACACCGGCGGCATCAGGGCCAGCACATCGGGCAGCGCATCGGCCTGGTGCAGCGCTTTGCCGTGGCAGATGCGCAGCACGCGCGCGGCCTGCACCACCACACCGCTCTTGTGGCGCGGGCTGGCGGTGACGCCGTCAAAGGCCATCTCGAACATCAGCGTCGGCCGCAGGCTGCGCACGGGGCCAAACTTCTGCAGCGTGGTGGCGCGTATGACTTGGTCCACGGCCTTGCACTCGTCAGCGCTGAGCCCAAGTGGGGCCTTGGCAAAGGGCAGCAGTTGCAAAGCGCCGTGCACGGCGGGCTCGCGCCGGGCCAGGGCGTCCAGCGCGGCCTGCGCTTCTTCGGCACTGGCCGGCCGCCGGCTCCACAGGGCGAAGCTGCAGTCGGCGGGCCCGCTTCGGCCCGCCTGGGCGTGGACGAGTACGGCGTGCGCGCTCAGGGGCTCACGCTGCCATGCAAACCATTGGCCCGTTGTTTCTGCTTGGCCGGCGCCGTAGCAAGCACTGACTTGCTTGAGCATCAAACCTTGCATGCCACGCCGGCGTGCGCCCTGGTGCAGCGCCGCGCAGGCGGCCCAGCTGCCGGCCTGCCACTGGGGCGCCAAAGCCAGCGCTGTGGGGCCAAGCGCTGCGTGCACGGCCTGCAGCGCGGCGCGGCGTTGCAGCTGCGGCCGGGCGCGCCCGTCAACACCGGCTTCTTCGAGCAGGTCGAAGGCCATGAAACGCACCGGCGCGTCGGCCAACAGCTTTGTGCCCGGCTGCATTGCTTCCGGCAGCGTCTTGCCTGGCAGTTTTGCGCCCGCGGGCCCGCGCCGCAGCGGCTGCTGTGGCATGGGCCAGGGGGTGGGCCCGTCGCTGCCCGGCGGCCAGGCCAGCAGTTCACCGTCGAGCACGGTGCCATCGGGCAAGGCTGCGGCGGCAGCGGCCACCGTGGG
Organism: uncultured Rubrivivax sp.; assembly: GCA_964620975.1. Taxonomy (GTDB): domain Bacteria; phylum Pseudomonadota; class Gammaproteobacteria; order Burkholderiales; family Burkholderiaceae_C; genus Rubrivivax. Next base: position 2,965 of record CAZUKT010000360.1, read on the forward strand.
GAACTGTGCCGTGACCAGCGCATCACCATGCGACCAGAGCCACACCTGGCCGGCACGTTTGACCAGTTGGACGCGCAGGCCGCCGTACAGCCACTCCACCAGCCAGCCGCCACAGGGGCCCAGCGTGTCGGGCGTCTGCGGCAAGGGCGGCGCCAAGAAAAACGGGTAAGGCAGGCCCAGGGCCGTCGGGTCGGTGGTGGCAGCAGCACCGGCAGCGGCGTCAAGCGGGGCCACCAGCGCCTGCCAACGCGCCGCACTGGGCAGGGTGCGGGCATCGGCCCAACTCAGCAGGCGCAGCGCCATGCACGGGGCGGCCACGCCTGCCACCTGGGCCAACGCTTGCTGCAACTGCGGCCCGATAGCGCCCGCCCGCAAGCGCCCGCCGACCAGCTTGAGCAGCAGCCAGCGGCCCGCCGTGTCCTGGCTGTCCAGGGCCTGCATCACCCGAAGCGCCCGCTCGCCCGACGGCAGGCCGCGCAGGGGCAGCAGGCACTGTGCAACCCACGCCGCCAGGCCGCAGCCAGTGCTGACCGCATGCGGCGCAGCCGGCGGCACGAGGTGGGCGATGGTCTCGGCCAGCTCACCCACGGCCTGGTAACAGGCGTCAAAGAGCCAGCCGTCCATGCCCGCACGCTGGCAGGCCAGCGCACGCAGTTGGGCCCAGGGCACACCCGGGCACGCCCTGCCACCACGGAGAAAATAGAGTGCCCACGCCGCGTCGGCCGCCGGTGTGGCGCCAAAGTACAAGGCCAGCGCGGCCACCTGGGCGCTGGGGGCGGGGTCGGCGTCCAGCAACTCGCACAGATCGGCAAAACGGTGCATGCCGACATCATGCCCGGCGGCGCCGGAGCGCTGGTTCTGGCTCGGCCTCTGGCTCTGCCTCTGCCTCGCGCAGGTCAGTTGAAGCTGGCCACCCGCACCACGGTCACCGGCACCGGGCTGTGGTGCAACAGGGCCAATGCCACGGCACCCAGGCCCGTGCTGCCGGGGTCGGCGCCGGCACCACGCCCGCCCATCACCACGGCATCGCAGTTGTAGTTTTCCACCAGGTCCACCAGCACGTGGCCGGGGTCGCCGCCGGCCACTTCGCTTTCAAAGGGCAGGCCTTCGGCTTGCAGCACGGCCTCGGCGGCCGCAAGCAGGTCGGCACCGGCCGCCGCGCGCACGTGGTCCAGCACGGCGGGGTCGTGGGCCACCACCACCTCATACAACGAGGGCGGCTCCTGCACGTTGGCCACAACAAAACTGGCCTGCAGGCCGCTGCGTACCAGGTGCACCGCGTGTTGCACGGCGGCCAGCGAGGCGGCCGAGCCGTCTACAGCAAGCAAGATCTTCATGCCAAGTCTCCAAGAGCTACCAACAGCCCCCAGGTTACGCCCCTGCGGCTCCGCCACGTGTGCGCTGGGGGTGGCAGCAGGGCCGGCATTGACCACCGTCAAGATCGGCGGGCTTCAATGACAGTGTCCGCTGCGCAGCGCGCAGGGGCTTCAGTGCGGGCCGTGGCCTGGATCTCGGCGTCGGCGTCGGCCTTTGCGTCGACGTCGACGTCGGCGTTGATCGCTGCGTGGGCGCTGGCCCCGGCGTCACCTGCTTCATGGGCACCCGCCGCGTCGGTGCCATCACCCTGCCCGTACTCGGTGGCAAAGCTTGCCGCCTGCAGGCCTTGTTGCTGCAGCCAGCGCACCATCGTGGCCTCCTGGCCGTGGGTCACGACAACGCGTTGCGCGCCCGTGGCCGCAATGGCACGCTGCAGGCCGGGCCAGTCGGCGTGGTCGCTGAGCACAAAACCCCGCTGCACGCCCTGGCGGCGGCGCGCGCCGCGCAGCTGCATCCAGCCGCTGGCAAAGGCGTCGCTGCAGTCGCCCAGCAGGCTTGCCCAGGCACTGCCGCGCACCGAAGGCGGCGCCACCACCAGCGCGCGGCGCAGCAAAGCGGGCGCGGTGCCGGCGCTGAGCACACTCGTAGAGGGCAAGGCCACGCCGGCAGCGCGGTAGGCGTCATTCACCGGCTGCACGGCGGCGTGCACAAAAATCGGCCCGATGCGGCTGTCCACACCGGCCAGCAAGCGCTGTGCCTTGCCAAAGCTGTAGCCCAGCAGCAGGCTGGCGCGGCCGGCTTCGGCGTTGGCCGACCACCATGCGTTGACCTGCGCCATCACTTCAGCCTGCGGCCGCCAGCGGTAGATGGGCAGGCCGAAGGTGCTTTCGGTGATGAAG